>JAPHSO010000183.1 GCA_026193675.1 Gammaproteobacteria bacterium
AAAGATCCCAACATCAGAATCACTCTGATTGGGCGCAAAGAGGAGTTTATCTATCTGCCGAGCCTGATCTGGATCCCCTCGGGGATTCGCCAACCCGATGACCTTAGAATTCCACTCGGTAACTTCCTGCGCAGACACCATATCGACTTCTTCGCAGCTGAGGTGACGGGGCTTAAAGATGGTGGTCGCACCATCATTACCGACAAGGGAGAGATCACCAGCGATGGCCTGATTATCGCTTCGGGTGGCCGCTTTATGAAGAAACTGCCCGGTATCGAGAATGCCATCACCCCATGTGAAGGGATTGATGCAGCGGTTAAGATCCGTGACCGTCTTAAAGAGATGGATGGTGGCACCATTGCCATCGGTTTTGGTGGCAATCCTAAAGAGCCTTCAGCGATGCGTGGCGGCCCGATGTTTGAGTTCCTGTTTGGTATCGATGCCCAGCTCAGAAAAGAGAGACGTCGTGACAAATTCAATCTAGTCTTCTTCAATCCGGCTCCAGAACCCGGCAAGCGTCTTGGGCCCAAGGCGGTTAAGGGGTTGGTCTCTGCGATGGCCAAGCGTGATATCAAGACCTACCTGGGTCACAAGATGAAATCATTTGAGAACGGAAAGGTGACCACTGAAGGGGCAGAGTTTGAGGCCGATATGATCCTCTTTATGCCTGGCATGACCGGTAACCTCTGGTTTGATAACAGTGAACTTCCCCGTTCTCCCGGTGGTCTGATCGAGGCAGATACCCACTGTCGTGTGGCAGGCTTTGAGAAGGTCTATGTTGCAGGTGATTCAGGCAGTTTCCCTGGACCTGAGTGGCTGCCCAAGCAGGCCCATATGGCCGATATTCAGGCGGAGGCGGCAGTTAAAAATCTGTTGGCTGAGTTTGATGGAAAAGAGGCGACGGAGACCTTCACCCCTGAGCTGATGTGTATTGTCGACAGCGGCTCAACCGGTATGTTTATCTCACGTACACCGGCTCGTAGTGTGGTGTTGCCTCCTCTGCGGATCATGCACTGGATGAAGCGTTTCTTCGAATGGTGGTATCTGCGCCAATACCGCTAACTGAGTCGGGTAGAATGGGGATCTATTTCAATTTCAAGAGTTGTTGATGTTAGATACACGTCCCCATTTAGAGGAGATCTCCTTTCCTGATGTAAGAAGAGGTGAGCTACAGACGCTTCAGGTTAATCTCGGTTATCTCTGCAATCTGCAGTGCCGGCATTGCCATGTCAATGCCGGCCCAAAACGTACCGAGGTGATGGCCGAAGAGACCATTGCCGATCTTATTCAATTTCTTCGTAACTCTGAGGTGACAACCCTCGATCTCACCGGTGGTGCACCGGAGATGAATCCTCACTTTCGTACACTGGTTGGTAGCGCGAGGGAGATGGGGATTCGGGTCATCGACCGCTGTAATTTGGTGGTGCTTAAAGAGCTGCCCTGGCTCGCCTCATTTCTTGCGGAACAGGATGTGGATGTGGTCGCCTCTTTACCCTGTTATCTTGAGGAGAATGTCGATACCCAGCGTGGTAAGGGGAGTTATGACGACAGCATTGCGGGCCTCAAACAGCTCAATGCACTCGGTTATGGACGGGACAGCGATAGGGTTCTAAATCTTGTTTTTAATCCCCAGGGGGCATCCTTGCCACCTGACCAAAATTCTCTTGAGATCGATTATAAAAAGTATCTGGGAGAGCAGTTTGGCATCTCATTTGACAATCTGTTGACGATTGCCAACATGCCGATAAACCGTTTTGGTAGTCAACTACTCTCAAAGGGTGAGTTCAATGAATACGTTGATCTACTTAAGCGCGCTCATTCAGATGCCAATCTGGAGACGGTGATGTGCCGCACACTGGTGAGTGTCGATTGGCAGGGGTATCTATACGATTGTGATTTCAATCAGATGCTCAAGCTGCCAATCAATGGCAAGCAGATACACATCTCCCAACTGGCTGAGATGAAACTTGATGGTTGCCCAATTGCTGTGATGGGCCACTGTTATGGCTGTACCGCCGGTGCGGGCTCCAGTTGTGGCGGAGCGCTGTCATAACTCAAACGGAGTTAAAGCTATCGATCATTATTCCGGCCCTCAATGAGGCCGATTCGATCGTCGAAACACTACAGCGTTTGCAGCCGCTACGTGAGGAGGGTCATGAGGTGATTCTTGTGGATGGCGGCAGTAGTGATGCAACCCTTTCCCTTTCCGAATCACTGGTGGATCAGGCTCTGACTTCCAAACCGGGTCGTGCACGTCAGATGAACCGGGGGGCTGCGGTTGCAG
>JAPHSO010000021.1 GCA_026193675.1 Gammaproteobacteria bacterium
CTACTCCACTTTCTTAAGGTGTGGCTCACCAAACATATCCAAGAGAGTGACCGTCACTACATCCCCCACTTCCTTTCTCATGGGATTAAGGCTCAACAGACCAACAAGGTTGATCAAGGATGGATGGGGCGAGTGGTCGGAAAGCTGTTTCACTAAAACTGTAACTGCTAACTGCTCGGGATCGGGGTAAAACCATTCAGGTTTTTACTCCGGTTCCAATTGCTCTAAAATGCCCCGCAATTTCTGTTTAACCAAAAGGGCATACAATGAGTTTCCAAAACGTAGAGCTTCAAAAAAAGGCCAATATCTATTTTGATGGTAAGGTGACCAGTCGCCAGATTACTACGGCCGATGGTGAGATTAAGACTCTGGGTGTGATACTTCCCGGTAGTTATCACTTTAATACCGATAGCGAAGAGCTGATGGAGGTGACTCAGGGGGGCTGCAAGGTGAAGCTTGACGGTAGCGATGAGTGGAACAGCTACAGCAGTGGCGAAAGCTTTCGGATTGCGGCCAACTCTGGTTTTGACATCGAGGTCTCTGATTTGCTGGATTACATCTGCAGCTACTACTAAGTGACACAGCAACACCGTTTTTTATCGGGGTTATGGTATTCATAAAGTACCACATGTGCCGCTTTCCCACCGGGGTCGGAGTCGTCCTATCAATAGCCTCTCAGGTTGGTTTGACGCGAGAGCCAAAATGGGTATTGGATTTAAATTCACGACGACTCCGACCCCTCTAACCACCAATTGACTGCAACACAGCGGCAACGTAGGATTCCCGAACAATAAAGGCGCATAAATAATAGGGAATATGGGTGAATGGATTCAGTAGCCAGCAATATCTATATCTATAAACAACCGTACCAACAGGCCAATATCGCCATCAAACGTCTGGGCGACATAATGGATGCCCCCACTGAACCCTATGCCCTGATCCCTGCACGTACCCAAACCGGTGAAGGGAAAATAGAGATTCAAAGCCTCGCCTTTAGATATGGTGAGGACAGACCCTATCTCTACCGTGATCTTAAAACAACTATCCCAGCCGGTAGCTCAGTGGCCATCCTGGGAAGCTCAGGCAGCGGCAAGAGTACGTTGACCAAACTGCTACAGGGTTTCTATCAGCCTACCGAGGGGCGCATCCTGATTGATGGGCGAGATATCCGCCACCTCAGTGCTAACGAGTTAAGAAGACACTTTGGTGTCGTACCCCAAGAGAGCGTGCTCTTCGCGGGCACCATTTATGAGAACCTGATTCTCGCCAATCCCTATGCCACCTTCGAACAGGTGGCCTACGCCTGCAAAATGGCAGAGATACACGAGGTGATTGAAGAGCTGCCACAAGGTTACCAAACAGAGATTGGAGAGCACGGCAGTGGCCTATCCGGTGGACAGAAGCAGCGCATGGCGATTGCACGTGCTCTGCTTAAACGCCCTAAAGTTTTAATCTTTGATGAGGCCATTGCCCAACTGGATGGGGAAACTGCCGAGCAGTTTGCTAATACCGTGAACCGGTTAAAGGGCAAGGTGACGGTGCTATTTATCACCCACCAGATGCCGGAGAAATTGAGAGTGGACCACCACATAACATTGGAGAGTTTTATAGCATGAATGATTGGTTAAGGTTTAATCAATCCGTTCCTTTTATTGGTTTTGTTATTTCTTTTAGAGGATATGTAGCGTAATGGAAAAGCTATTTAGTGAGTTTCTGGGCTTTGTTGTTCTTTTATCGCCTCTGGTTTTATTGCTGATATGGATACCGCTAACACTATGGGTCTCTATATTCATAGGCAAAAAATTTGTTAGGGAAAGTTCAAGATACAGGAAACCAGTAATCGCTACTGTTTTTGTGTTCATGATGATTTTGCCGTTAGTAGATGAGCTGGTTGGGCGAATTTACTTTAACCATCTCTGCGACACTCAAGCTGGTGTAAAAATATACAAAACTATTGAATTGCCAGCTGAGTATTGGGATGAAAATGGAAGGCCTAGGTTTTATAAGAGAGGTGTAACTGATTTTCAGGATTTATATCTGTCTGTATATGATACTGGAGCTTATTCAGAAGTTTTTCACATTGATAATGCAGGATTTAAGTATATAGAAAAACAGACGAATTTTACTCTAGGTGAAGTTAAAAATTTCCGTTATTGGGGGGGGGTAAGGAATAATTTATCAATAAATAATTCGGCGACTAGATGTGACGTACCATTAGATCTTGTTGACAAGATATTTGTTTCTAAATAAGGAAATTGATTATGGAGAAATTAAAAGGGTCAGAGCCCTTTAATTGACCCCTTTAATTTTACTTTTACA
>JAPHSO010000090.1 GCA_026193675.1 Gammaproteobacteria bacterium
CTATGGCATGAAGCTGCGTGCCATCAAATCAAACCAGATGCGTATGTCTTATACCGGATATAACACCCGCCCCTATCTCATCTCGGCATTTGTCATTTCAGGCATGTTTGCAGGATTGGCCGGTGCATTGATGGTGGTGACCGATCCGCTGGCAGGTGCCGAACGGATGCAGTGGACCGCCTCAGGTGAGATTGTATTGATGACCATTTTAGGCGGCGTCGGTACGTTGATAGGACCACTGATCGGTGTCGGT
This sequence comes from Gammaproteobacteria bacterium, assembly GCA_026193675.1. Classification (GTDB taxonomy): domain Bacteria; phylum Pseudomonadota; class Gammaproteobacteria; order Thiohalomonadales; family Thiohalomonadaceae; genus JAOTST01. Next base: position 254 of record JAPHSO010000090.1, read on the forward strand.
ATTATCAAATATCTTGAAAACATCTTCTCCTCCTTCAACTCACAGATACTGCACGACATCTTCTCGTTCCTACCACTGTGGTTGGAAAATCTTATGGTCTCCATCACCTCCCACTTCGTTGGCGAAGGCTGGCACCTCACACTGGGTGTGCTGTTTATGGTGGTTGTTATCTTCCTCCCTGGCGGAATCATGGAGGGGGTTCAGCGCATTATGGATCGCAAGTCCAAAGTTAAAGAGGCTGAAGTCTCACCCACCCAACAGACTCAAGGGGAGGGTTAAACGATGGAAAACAATATTGTACTGAACATCAAAAATGTGAATAAGACATTCGGCGGCCTACAGGCGCTGAATGACGTTAATCTTGCGATTGAAGAGGGCAAAGTTCACGCCATTATCGGCCCCAATGGTGCCGGCAAATCTACCCTGCTCAATGTCTGTATTGGACGCCTGGAACCCGATAGTGGTTCGGTCACCTTTGATGGCGAAAACATCATCGGCAAGACCCATTACGAGATCAATCAGGCCGGTATCGCGCGGGTATTCCAGACCCCTGAAATTTTCTCAGATCTGACCCTGCTGCAAAATGTGATGATTCCCGCCTTTGCCAAACGTGATGGCGCCTTCAAATTAAATCCCTTTAAAGCACTAGCTGCCGAAAAGGCGATTAGAGAAGAGGCTGAACATGTTCTCAGTGAGATGGGGCTGATTGATCAGAAAGATCATCATGCCGGCAGTATGTCGCGTGGAGACAAACGTCGTCTGGAGATGGCAATGGGACTGATCCAGCACCCTCGCCTGCTTCTACTTGATGAGCCGACCGCAGGGATGTCACGGCACGACACCAACAGAACGATAGAAACGATGAAAAAGATTAAAGAGGGTGGTATGACCAAGATCATCATCGAACACGATATGCATGTGGTATTTAGCGTTGCCGATCACATCTCGGTACTGGCTCAGGGTGCAATCATCGCCTCAGGTACACCAGATGAGATCAAAGGTAGTCCCGTGGTTCAGGAAGCCTATCTGGGAGGAGCGCACCTATGAGTGATCAACAGGCACACGAGCACGCCCCCGGAACACCGGTCATTAAATCCAGTGGCTCAACCCCCGCCTTCTTCTCATGCTGGGATATGCACTCCTACTACGGTGAGAGTTACATCGTGCAGGGCGTCAGCTTCGATATTCGTGAAGGTGAGATCATCGCGCTGCTAGGTCGAAACGGTGCCGGTAAAACCACCACCCTGCGCTCTATCGCACGTATGGATAATCCACAGATGAACCACGGTGAAATTTGGCTGGATCACCAACCACTTCACACCATGAAGGCCTATCAGGCGGCACAGCTTGGGGTCGCACTGGTTCCTGAAGACCGCAGCATCATCCCCGGATTGACCGTTGAAGAGAATCTGCAACTGGCCCAAATTGAAAAGCCGATCGGCTGGTCAATTGAGCGGATCTACGAGCACTTTCCCAAATTGGGCGAACGCCGTGAACAGGAGGGAGTCACCCTCTCTGGTGGTGAGCAGCAGATGCTGGCGATTGGTCGTGCACTGGCTCGAGACATCAAATTGCTACTTCTTGATGAGCCCTATGAGGGACTCGCACCAGTTATTGTTCACGAGATTGAGCGTATTCTCGAAAGCATCAAGGCGCTCGGTATCACCACCGTGATTGTTGAGCAAAATGCGATTGCCGCACTGCATCTGGCTGATCGTGCCATCATCCTCGATATGGGCCACATCGTATTCGATGGTACCGCTCAAGAGGTGCTCGATAACGAAGAGCTACGTCACCAGTATTTGGCAATTTAATTCAAATAAAAAGACTCTCAAATAGAAACTGTATTCAAGGGTAACCAAACCAATGTCTGACTCAAAAACCTATCCCGTCCCTGCCGCCACTGCGGCCCATGCCCATATCACCGATGCCCAGTACCAGGAGATGTACCGGGCCTCGATTGATGATCCCGATACCTTCTGGGCCCAAAAGGCC
>JAPHSO010000342.1 GCA_026193675.1 Gammaproteobacteria bacterium
ACGATACAGCGATCATAGTTGAAGCTGTCGCCACCGGCTGTCTTAACAACACGACCACCAGCATCAATAGAGCTAACCATGTCATGTACCACAGTTACACCGTGAGCTCGCAGTCCATCATATCCAAAACGGATAGAATCGATACTACGCTCACCACCGATCACCTCATTGCTCATAAAGCAGGTGTGGTAATGCTTGTTAGGCTCAATGACTGTGACATCAACTGAAGAGTCGGCCATACGGATATACTTGGCAGCTGTTGCACCACCGATACCACCGCCAACAATAACGACCTTTTTCTTCGCTCCACCAACAGCCATATTAGAGCAACCTAATGCTCCAGCTGCTGCTGCTGCACCAGATAACTTTAAAAAGCCTCTACGTGTAAATTCACTCATAATATTAATCTCCCCTTATCTCTGGCTACCGTAGTAGTGGATTAACTGATCCATACCCTTATCGCCCTTACTCTTTTTCAGGCTATCAACCTTCTTTTTCATCTTTTTGGGCATTTCACGACCACCACTGGTGAAGTCGGCCATGGTATTTCTCAGGTAAGGCATCATCTGGCTTGCCAGGATTCCTGCATCGTCTTCAGATGAGCGACCACCATCTTCATGGCACTTCTCGCAGTATTTTTTGTGCAGTTTTTTGCCGGCGGTTGCTTTTTTAGCATCAGCCATTTGGTCGATTGACTTCAGCTTCTGCTCAGCAAAGAAGGGGGCCATAACCTTAACCTCTTCATCTGAATAGCCTTTGGCAATACGAGTCATGATTGTTGAAGGACGGCTACCATCTTTATATGCTGCCATAGCATCGATAAAGTACTCGGTAGAAATCCCAGCAAGACTAGGTGTTGCGGGCCCGTTACTGGAACCGTTGGTTCCATGACAGCCTGCACAGGTATTTCCAAGCATAGATGCGCTTGGAGTTACCGCAAAGGCTGTACCACTGAGTACTAGACTCCCTGCTATGAGCAGGCTTTGCACGATGGTTTTTTTATTCATCGGTTGCTCCTCTGGTTGACGACGAAATTGTCGGTAATAACTTTTGTGTTATTTCTTAAATTTATTTTATTTTAAAAGCGCAATCGCTTTAGTAAATTTCTTCTGCTTCGCATAGTCAAGTGCGGTTTTGCCGTCACTGTCTTTAATTCTTTTATCTGCTCCAGTTTTGATGAGCATTTCGATGACGTCAAGTCGTTCACTACGTACGGCCTCAATAAGGGCGGTGGAACCATTTAGATCTTGATGATTCATATCTGCACCGAGCTGAATTAAAACGGCAACGGTGTGAGCATGGCCCTTTTCTGCGGCCCAAAACAGGGAGGTCGCTCCATCGTCACTCATCGCATTGATATTGGCTCCGTTTTTAAGGAGTAGATTCACAAGAATTATGTGGCCATGAGATGCTGCAATCATAAGTGCAGTGGCACCATCACGATTACGCACATGGAGATCTGCATCTGCTTTTAGAAGCATACGCACTGCATTGATATGTCGTTTGTGAACTGCAACCATCAGAGCGGTCATACCATCCTTATCAGAGGTGTTCACATTAGCGCCATGATTGATCAGGTTAGCCAGAATATCGAGATGGTTATAGCGGGTGGCAATCATTAAAGCATCCCAACCTGCTCGAGTTTTTGGACTGTGGTTTGCCCCTTTGCCTAGTAGCATCTCAGCGATGTTGTTGTGACCACTTTCGGCAGCGAAGGTGAGTGCGGTACAGCCGGCGACACTTTTAGCGTTGATGTCAGCACCATGTTCAATGAGCAATTTAACGATATCTGAGTTGCCCTCTTCAATGGCGAACATAAGGGCCGATTTACCATATTTGTTGCTAATACCGGGATCGACATCCTCGCTCAATAGTCGCTTAACGGTGTCGGTATCTCCCACAAGAGCGGCGTCCATCATCTCTCGGCCAGGACTCGCGGCGACTACAGCCGATGAGATAACAAAAAACAGTATGAAGGATGTTACTTGGGCTACAGAGGGTAGAGAAAATGGCTTGATTGAATTCACTCTATTCCTCCTGATCGGCTTCTGCAGTGTCGGATTCATCTTCCGCTGGCTCATCCTCTTCAGTCTCTTCTGGTTCATCCGGCTCAAGATGGGCAATACCTTTGTGGCAATCGATACAGGTTTGACCTTTATCTGTAGCACTACCATGTTTCTTACGGGCCATACGATCCTGGGCGCTCAAATCCATGTTGTTGAAGTCATGACAACTACGACACTCTCGAGAATCGGATGCCTTCATTTTTGCCCATACAGCGTTGGCCATCTCCCAGCGACGCGCCTCATATTTTTCCTGGGTGTCAATGGTACCCATGATTTCATGGTAGACATCCTTGGCGGCAAAAATTTTGGCTTTTAACTTGGGGAAGAATGCCTTGGGAACATGGCAGTCGGCGCAGGTGGCCTGCACACCCGAGGCATTTTTATAGTGAACAGTCTCTTTGAGCTCATTGAGATTGACCTGCATGGTATGGCAAGAGGTGCAGAATTCTAGTTGGTTGGTAAAGGCGAAAAAGCTGTTTGTAGCGCCAAGAAAGAGCATTCCAGCAAGAAACAGAGCACCTGCGATTAGAATGTTTTTTACCGAAAGATACTTCTTAATCCCCATAAGCAATCTACCCAGACCTTTTCTCATTCATAATTTTTATTATCCAAGATAGTCTGATATAGCCTGAATCGCGGCTGTTGTCCAACTATTACCTGGAATCCCCATATAGTTCACAATAAATATTGCATGAACCGGGCCAAAATTCAAAGAGAATGTAACTTATTGAAATATATATAAATAAGTTAATTTCAAATATGTGTAAAGGTGAAACGAATATATTGCGACATGTCATGACATGACAACGGCAGACTGTTGTGCAATGTTAGTCGGTAAATTGCCGCAATCTAATAGATTGTATTGATGTTGCACGTTTGTAGAGGTATATAAGTGATCTCTGTTAATAAATATGGGTTGAGATAGTTTTTTGATTGCAGCTACAACATTAAAAGATGGCATTCGTCTTCAGCATGAGATGCTAACAGGACTGCTGGGAGATCTGATGATTAACCTTGCTCAGCGCTGTGCTGTGGTGATTGATGAGCGTCAGCAGCTAGAAAAATTGCTGGTCGATATATTGCCCGCGCTACCTTATTGCAAGCATCTCTATGTTCTCGATTCTGAAGGGGTTCAGTTAACTGATAATATTACCCAGCTTGGACCTGATGCGGCTCACTTTGGGCGAGATCGTATCAGTCGTCCCTATATGCAGGGAATTATTGGAGAAACAGATTTCAAGCTTTCAGAGGCCTACATTAGTCGTAATAAGAAGCGCCCATCTATTACGGCTATACAGGTGATACGGGGAGAAGATCAGTGTTGCCTTGGATTTTTGGGGGCTGATTATGATCTTCGAGAACTGCCTCATACCGAGAAAATCTATAAAGAGACAGAAGATTGGCGTCAGATAAAGGGTGATCCTGCTATCCGCAGCGGTGTATTTCTACAGCAGCGTAGTGAAAGTCTGATGGATCTGCATCTGGATCAGGTTTTGCCGATGATGGCTGAACTGATGATGGAACATGGGATTTTTCATGGTAAATTTCACTTCTCAAGTAGTCGAGCCACCATCTGGTTGGTTGAAGATCCGTTTACCTACCGCATTCTCAGTATTGATGAGCTGATGGATCCCAATATTGTGCTGGCCTATCCGCGGCATGTCTATCATGAGCGCTCTGTTGTGCCACAAGAGCAGATTATTCAAATCTTTGAGGTGTTCAGGGAGTTACGGTTTGCGGATGAGAATATCTATTTACGAGCAGGTTCTCTCAATGTGATTAATGGCATGGTCGGTCTTAATTTTTCATGTGACGGATCACACTATATGCGTTTTGATGAGTTTCTAAGTAAGAACTCTGACTTTTGGTTTGGTGCAACATCCTCTATTTCGGGAAATTAGTACATATGGCTCTTACACTGTTTCGATGAGCGAACTACATGCAGATCACCCCTATGATGCCTTGTTGCCTGAGGTGGTGCTCAATGCAATCGAGTCACAGGGTTTTCACTTAACCGGCTCTCTACTGGCACTGAACAGCTATGAGAACAGGGTCTATCAGATAGAGTTGGATAGCGGTGAATTTCTGGTAGCCAAGTTTTACAGGCCTGACCGTCTCAGTAATGAGGCAATAATTGAAGAACATCAGTTTATTCAAGAGTTAGAGGAGCAGGAGATTCCTCTCGTTGCGCCATTGAGCCACAACCAGCAGAGCCTTTTTTCCTATAACGAATTTCGGTTTGCGCTCTATCCTCGTGTGGGTGGGC
>JAPHSO010000017.1 GCA_026193675.1 Gammaproteobacteria bacterium
ACGTTGCAGAGTATGCTCGCGGATTTTAAAGCCGATCTTCTCATTTCTCAAGTCCGATTTTGCCCGAATGCCTTGGTTTAGCAGGATTTTTTCAATTTCCTGGGCAAATTCGTGCTGATTGTCGGTAATTGTCAGAATTGAGACCTGAACCGGAGAGAGCCAGAGCGGAAATGCACCGGCATGGTTTTCGATCAAAATACCGATAAAACGCTCAAGTGAGCCGAGAATTGCACGATGCAGCATGACCGGCGTCTGACGGCTACCATCCTCGGCAACAAACTCGGCATCGAGTCGGCCCGGCATCGAGAAATCGACCTGAATCGTACCACATTGCCAGACCCGCTCCAGACAATCTTTGAGAGAGAACTCAATTTTGGGGCCATAGAAGGCACCTTCGCCCGGCTGCAGTTCCCACTCCAGTCCCTTGTTATTAAGGGCCTCTTCGAGTGCCTTTTCGGCCTTGTCCCATACCTCATCCGACCCAACACGTTTCTCGGGGCGGGTAGAGAGCTTGATGATGACATCGTTAAAGCCGAAGTCTTTGTAGACCTCAAACAGCAGGTCAATAAAATCAGAGACCTCATCCTGAACCTGCGCCTCACTACAGAAGATGTGAGCATCATCCTGTACAAAGTTACGCACACGCATCAGACCATGCAGGGTACCTGAAGGCTCATTACGGTGACATGAACCAAACTCCGCCATGCGGATCGGCAGATCACGATAACTCTTGATACCCTGATTGAAGACCTGGATGTGACAGGGGCAGTTCATCGGCTTGACCGCGTAGTCACGATTCTCCGAGTGGGTGGTGAACATCATGTCGTGGAACTTGTCCCAGTGACCAGAGCGCTCCCATAGTGAACGATCCACCACTTGGGGAGTCTTCACCTCATCATAATTGTGCTGACGCAACTTGCCACGAATGTACTGCTCCACCTCCTGGTAGATGATCCAGCCGTTGTTGTGCCAGAAGACCATTCCAGGGGCCTCATCCTGTGAATGAAACAGGTTGAGCTGCCTGCCCAGTTTACGGTGGTCGCGCTTCTCCGCCTCTTCAAGACGATGCAGGTAGGACTTTAGATCCTTCTTATTGGTCCAGGCGGTGCCATAGATGCGTTGTAACATCGCATTGTCGGAGTTACCACGCCAGTAGGCACCGGCCAACTTCATCAACTTGAACGACTTAAGCTTGCCGGTTGAGGGCACATGAGGACCACGACAGAGGTCGATAAAATCTCCCTGCCTGTAGAGAGAAAGTGTCTGGTCCGCAGGGATATCGGCAATGATCTCAGCCTTGTAATCCTCACCCATATCCTTAAAGAAGGCGATCGCCTCATCACGTCCCATCTCAGAACGTTCAATCGGGGTGTCGGCTTTAACCAGCTCTGCCATACGCTTCTCAATGGCAGCCATATCATCCGGGGTAAAACTCTCATCACGGGCAAAGTCATAGAAGAAGCCGTTATCAATGACCGGACCGATAGTCACCTGGGTCTCAGGGAAGAGCTGCTTAACCGCCTGAGCCAACAGGTGAGCTGCTGAGTGACGCACAATCTCCACACCTTCAGGACTCTTATCGGTGATTAGAGAAACTTCACAATCGCTCTCAATCAGATGAGAGGTATCGACAAGATCATCACCGATCTTTCCGGCAAGGGTCGCCTTGGCAAGTCCGGGACCGATATCGGCAGCAACATCGGCAACGGTTACGGCGTTATCAAACTGGCGTTGTGAACCATCGGGGAGGGTTATTGTTGGCATATCAACCTCTTCATTTGTGTTCAATACGAGAGAACATCACTAAAACTAAAAAAGCACCATCGTTCAGCTATGGTGCTTCAAATATAAATCGTCGGAGTCATGCTCCGAACGGGAGTGCGAATGATACAGGGTATGGGTCAGTTCTTAAACTGTGGATTTAAATGTTCTTTAAGGACTTCAAATAGCTGCGGTCTCAACCGGCCGATACAACACATTGTTAACTATTGTCGAGCAAGTGCCTCGGCAACAGGTCGGAAACTGCGACGATGAATTGGCGTGACGCCGAGTTCAGTCAGTGCTGTGATATGTGGCTTGGTAGGATAGCCTTTATGTTTAGCTAGACCATAACCGGGATACATTTCGTCCATCTGCACCATCTCTTGATCACGCGTCACCTTGGCAATGATTGATGCGGCACTAATCACCTCTACCCGGCCATCTCCTTTTACAACAGCCTCTGCTGAACAGTTCAAACCGGGTGGAATACGGTTACCATCAATCAGGGCAAAGTCAGCCTCAACTGATAACCCTTCAACTGCGCGAGTCATCGCCCTCATCGTCGCATGAAGAATATTGATCTCATCGATCTCTTCAACCTCTGCACGCCCTATCGCCCACGCTAGTGCCTTCTGTTTAATCTCTTCGGCCAACGCCTCTCTACGCTTTTCGGTCAGCTTCTTGGAATCGGCCAACCCTGCAATCGGCTTTGTCGGATCAAGGATCACCGCCGCGGTGACAACTGGACCGGCCAGAGGTCCCCGCCCCACCTCATCGACACCGGCGATATGGTTATATTGAAGCAGATGCGCCATTGAGAATGGTTCCATCATGAGATGAATCCAAGAATCGCTTCTGCCGCACGCTCACTGGCATTCTGTTTGAGCTGATGGTGTATGTCGGTAAATTTCTTAATCATCTCCTCTTTACGCTGGCTATCATTAAGCAGTGATATCAGTTCCCCGCCAAGATTCTCGGCGGTTACACCACGATGGATAAACTCTTTAACCAGCCCCTCTCCTGCCAGATTATTGGGCAGTGAGTAGTAGGGAACCGTAACCATTCGATGAATAATCTGATAACTCAGTTCCGACACCTTGTAGGCAACCACCATCGGCTTTTTGAGTAGCAGCGCCTCAAGTGCAGCCGTTCCCGATGCCAGTAGAATAATATCTGCCGAGGCCATCACCTCGTGCGATTGTTTATCAACCAATGTAATCGGCAACTCACCTTCAATTTCGCTCAAGGCCTGCTCAAAAAGGTGGCGCGCGCTGTCATTAATCAGCGGCACTACAAAGTGAAGTGATGAATCCCGTTTGAAGGCCCAGCGGGCGGTCTCAAGAAACGGCTTGGAGAGGCGTGAGATTTCACTGCGTCGACTTCCAGGCAGCAGGGCCACAATCTTTTTATCTTCTGGCAGTCCCAACTGTTTGCGTGCCCCTTCGACATCAACCTCAAGTTCGATCATATCGGCGAGTGGATGGCCAACAAACTCAACCTTCATTCCTGCGTTTTTATAGAACTCTGCCTCAAAGGGGAACAGGGTCAACATCAGATCGGTACTGCAGGAGATCTTCTTTACTCTTGATTTGCGCCATGCCCAGACTGAGGGGCTAACATAATGAACCGTAGTAATTTGATGATCTTTGAGTGCCCGCTCGAGGACAAAGTTGAAATCGGGGGCATCGATACCGATAAACAGATCGGGCGGATTCTCGATCCATTGTGCAATCAGCAGTTTACGAATATTGAGAATCTCTCGCAGATGTTTGAGCACCTCAACCAATCCCATCACTGCCAGTTTTTCTGCTGGGAACAGCGCCTTACAACCTGCGGCGATCATCTGTGGACCTGCGACACCCTCAAACTGAACGTTGGGATTCTGTTTATGGATCGCTTTTATCAGATCCGCTCCTAACAGATCGCCTGATGCCTCTCCTGCAACAATCGCTATGCGCATCGTTCAGTATCTAGTTCCGTTATAGCGTTGTTAACGGACAATACCTCTGCCCTGCGCTTCGTTCTGCTTAATAAAGTTACAAAATTCTGCAACCTCAGGAACCTCTTTAGCCAAGGCTTCAAGCTGTAGCACAGCCTCTTTAAGTGGAAGTGCAGAACGATAGAGAATCTTGTAAGCCTGCTTAATACCTCTAAGCGCCTCGGGACTAAAGCCACGACGCTTTAAACCTTCACTGTTAAGGCCATGGGGTTTTGCCGGATATCCTGAAACGGTGAGATATGGCGGAACATCCTTAAAGACAATCGTACCCATCGCAGTGATCGAGTGCTTACCAAATGAGCAAAATTGATGGGCAACGGTATAACCCCCCAGTATCGCGTAATCATCAATGTGGACATGTCCGGCGAGCCCAGCATTATTCGCCAGGATTGTGTTATTGCCAATCACACAATCGTGGGCTAGATGAACATACGCCATGATCCAGTTGTCATCACCGACAGTTGTTACACCACGATCCTGTGCAGTCCCTCTATTGAAGGTACAAAACTCACGAATCAGATTACGATCACCAATCTCCAGACGAGTCGCTTCACCGGCATATTTTTTATCCTGAGGATCCTCACCAATCGAAGAAAATTGATAGATTTTATTCTGCTTGCCGATGGTGGTTGGCCCTTTAATCACGACATGAGGACCGATCCAGGTCTCATCACCGATCTCAACATCTGCACCGATGATTGAGTAGGCACCGATCTCAACGTCAATTCCAATCTTAGCTGTCGGATCAATAATCGCTGTAGGGTGGATAAGGCTCATCTATCGCCTCCTCTATAGATATTCTTGACTAAGCAGGCTTCTGCTCAGCACACATAATTTCTGCGCTGGCGACCACTTTGTCGTCCACCTTGGCAACCGCATCAAACTTCCAGATGTTGCGCTTATGCTTGAGGATCTTTACCTCAAGGATAATTTGATCCCCAGGAACGACCGGTTGTTTAAAACGGCAATTGTCGATCGCTGCAAAAAAATAGAGCCCCTCTTTATCTGGTTTTTCGCCATTGGTTTTAAATGCGAGGATACCTGTTGCCTGAGCCAGCGCCTCCATAATCAAAACACCGGGGAAAATTGGCTGTCCAGGAAAATGTCCAGGAAAGAATGGCTCGTTTACCGAGACATTCTTAACCGCAACAAGGGATTCACCAGGCACACACTCAAGGACTCGGTCAATCAGTAGAAATGGAAAACGGTGTGGAAGATATTCGAGGATATCCTGGATATTCATGCTACTCAATTTTAGTTACCTTTAAGCTCTGTTAACTCTTTTTCCAAGGATTTGATTCGACGTGACATCTCATCCAACTGTTTAAAACGTGTAAAATTTTTCTGCCAATCTCTATAGGGTTGCAGTGGTGTTCCCGAAGCATAGTGCCCCGGCTCTTTGATCGATTTAGTCACTGCCGACATCGCTGTGAGGGTGACATTATCGGCCACCTCAAGGTGCCCAAAGAAACCGGTCAGGCCGGCAATGGCGCAATTCTTCCCGATGGTGGTGCTACCGGCAACAGCGGCCGAAGATGCAATGGCGGTGTTCTCACCAATATGACAGTTATGTCCAATCTGGATCTGATTATCTAGTTTGACGCCATTTTCAATAATGGTGTCATCTATGGCACCACGATCGACGGCCGTGTTGGCTCCAATCTCGACATCATTACCGATCACGACACGTCCCAGCTGATGGATCTTGACCCACACTCCCTGATGGTTGGCAAAACCAAAACCATCAGCGCCAATCACCGCACCGGAGTGGATAATGGCCCGCTCACCCAACTGGCAACCGGCATATATCGTGACGTTGGCATTCAGCGTTGAGTCGCAACCAATCTCGACTCCATCCCCTAAAACAACTCCAGCACCGATTGAACAACCATCACCAATCGTCACATTGGCACCGATAACCGCATTGGCAGCTACAGTAACCCCTTGACCGATACTGGCACTCTCATCAATGACTGCAGATGGCGCAATAGCTACTTCAGAGTTTTGATTAACAAAGAGTTCAGTCGCCTTCGCATAGGCAAAATAGGGATCTTCAACGATAATATAATCAACAGGACAAATATCACTATCGGACTCTTTCAGAATAACGACTGTAGCGTTGGTCGACTTGAGATATTTGCGAAATTTGGTGCTGGTGATAAAGGTGGCAGTCTCCGTTCGACTATTGGTTAGTGGGCTAAAACCACTCACCTGTCGATTGGGATCGCCTTTAAGCTGACCGCCAATATGCTCCGCTATCTCACCAACTGTTTTCATCACAAAGAGTCTTCCCCTGTTGCTTCAGTTACTCAGCAGGAGTCCCTGCTGCATGTAGAGCGTCAATCACCATCTGCGTAATGTTGACCTTCTCATTGGCATAAACCACGCCTGTTTCAATCACCATATCAAAGTTAGCTCCCTTTGCAACTTCAACCACAACGGCCGATAGCTCCTGCTGCATTTTTACCAGTTCTTCATTTCTACGCGCTTCGATATCTTCAGCAAAATTTTTGTAGGCACTCTGAAAGGCCTGCTGCTTTGACTTGATATTACGCTCTAGCTTTCGCTTCTCTGTTGCACTCATTAGAGCGCCATCACGCACCAGACGCTCTTCCATCGCTTTAATCGCCTTCTGCTCTTCCAGGAGTTTTGCCTCTCTGGGCGCAAATTCAGTCTGTAGCTTGTCACGAACCACTTTGGCCTGAGGCGCCTGTTCAATCACACGAGCGGTATTTACAAAACCGATACGAGTCGGCTCTTCTGCAACCGCCACTCCTGAAAAGATGACTGACAATCCGATGACTGCAAGAAACAACTTCATAATTTTCACTCTCTATCTCCTTACCAAAATTTATATAAGACTTAATGCGTTAGTTCACGCCAATTGTAAATTGGAACGCCTCAACCTGATCGCCACTCTTTTTATTAACCGGCACACCAAAGCTAAATTTCAGAGGGCCAATCGGTGTAATCCAGGCCATCGCGGCCCCTATTGAATAACGTAGCTGCGATAGCTCAAAACCGTTCACCTTGTTATATACATTACCTGCATCGAGGAACAGGGTGAATCTCATTGAATCACTATTGGCCGTGGTGAACGGTGGCGGGAAGATAAGCTCCGCATTAGCCAGTAGACGCATATCCCCACCTATCGACTTGCCGTCGGTATCAAAGGTATCTGCTGTGGCTCCCAGTGTATAGGAAGAATATCCGCGTACAGAATCGACACCACCGGCGCGATAATACTCGTATGGTGGCAGATAGCTGTTGTTATAGGATCCCGCGTAGGCAATTTCACCTCGGGCAGAGAGCGTTAGCTTCTTCGCAAGAGGGAAATAGGATTTATGGGTAACCTGTGTTTTATAGTAGGTTAGACCACTATCATTTAGTGGCACAGCAATTACACCGGAAAGTGCTGTCGTCCCCCCCTTTGTTGGGAAGAGGAATTTATCGCGAGTATCATGATCAATCGAAGCGTTGATCTTATAGGTGTTAAATGAACAATCACTCAGAGAGGCCGCACTACTACAGAAGTCAGTAATCGCTGATGAGGTGGTTGCCGTGGTATTGATTTTGGCACGTTCAACATTGAGACCATATCTGAATGTATTGTACTCACTGATGGGTACCCCAAAGCTGACCGCAGCCCCATAGGTATCGGTAGTGTAATCGGCACTATCGAGCTCTGTCGCATCCGACTTCCTGTAATTGACACTGAGGGTACGGCTCACACCGTTTAGGGTTGAGTATGGGTCGGTCATACTAAAGCTGTATACCGTATTGGCGGTGCTGGTATTGACGTTCACACTAAATGACTCGCCGGTACCGAGGAAATTCTTCTGACTTACGCTGGCACTCAGGGTAATCCCCTGCGCATCGCTGTAACCGATACCGGCACTGAAGGTACCATTGGTATCGTTTTCGCTCAGCTTGATATCGAGATCGACCATATCGCTGCTGCCACTAATGGTTGGCGTACTCACCGCAACCTCCTGGAAGAAACCGAGTCGATCCAGACGCTCTCTAGATCGCTTCACCTTGGTGGTGGAGATCCAGCCCGACTCCATTTGACGCAACTCACGACGAATCACCTTGTCCTTGGTATTCTCATTACCACTAACATTGATACGGCGTACAAAGATACGCTTTCCGGGATCGACATAATAGTTGAGAGTCACTAGTCGCTTCTCTTCATCGATCTCAGGGATTGGGTTGATGTTGGCAAATGCGTAGCCCAGCTCTCCCAGCTTTTCACTAATATTCTCATTACCTTTGGTAACGCTGGAGCGTGAAAAGATCTCGCCACTCTCAACCGGAATCAGCTTCATGATCTCCTCTTTCGGTAGAATCGTCTCACCTGTCACCTTTACTTCATCAACGCGGTACTGATTCCCTTCGCTCAGATTAATGGTGATATAGACTCCCGATTTATCGGGGGTAATGGAGACCTGAGTCGAACTGATTGAGAAGTTGATATAACCGCTATCCATATAAAAGCTGCGCAGGCGCTCAAGATCACCCGCCAGCTTTTCTCGAGCATACTGATCCTGACTACTGAACATCGTTAGCAGAGGACGCTCTCCCAGCTCAAAAAGCCCCTTCAGAACAGTATCACTATAGGCCTTGTTACCCACGATATTGAGATGCTGAATCGATGACTCATCTCCCTCATTGATCTTGACCAATATATCGACACGATTTCTCTCTAATTGAAGGATCTCGGGTCTCACCTTGACGCTATATTTGCCCAAAGCCATATACTGCTGTTTTAGATCTAAAACCACTTTATCGAGCATTGAGTTATTAAATATTTTACCCTCACTAAAGCCAAGCAGCTTCATGTTTTCCATCAACTGCTCTTTGGTTATCGCCTCATTGCCTTCAAACTTCAGTGAGGCAATGGATGCTCTTTCTGCGAGAGAAACCAGCAGGGTATCCCCCTCTCTCTCCAGCACAATATCCTGAAAAAATCCTGTTTTGTAGAGTGCTCTTAACGCTCTGGCAGTCGCTTTTGAATCGATCCGATCGCCAGGGTGAATCGGCAGATAGTTAAACACCGTACCGACCGAGATCCGTTGCAATCCCTGCACATCGATCTTCTGTACCACAAAAGATTCAAAGGCTATCGCATAAAACGATGAAGCAAAAAGCACAAACGCTACAGATAAACGTAAGAGAAGTTGGTTAAGCATATCTATAGTCGAACCAGATCGTTGTAGATGGCAACACTCATCAATAGCAGCAGAAGCGCCATACCCACCTGTTGCCCAAAAATCTCAACCTTTTCAGGAAGTGGGCCACCCTTAATCCACTCGATGATATAGAAGAAGAGATGCCCCCCATCCAGTACCGGAATCGGTAATAGATTGAGTACGCCGAGACTGATGCTAATCACCGCGATAAAGCCCAGTAGTTGACTTAACCCAGCATCGGCAGAGGTTTTGGCATAACGGGCGATCGAGATGGGACCGCTTAGATTGTCAACAGAGGCGCGACCAACGATCATCTCACCTATCATTTTGAGGGTGAGCGAACCGATCTGCCAACTCTTCTCTATCGCCTCCCCCACCGCTTCAAGCGGGCCAAATTGCCAAACTGCCTGGTACTTGCTCAGCAATTCACTATCGACCAATAGTGAGACGCCGATCTTACCGTAAGATTCTCCCTCTTTATCCATAGTGGCAGTTGGTGTCACCTTAACTGACAGTGCACCACCATCACGCAGCAACTCAACGGTGATCTCTTTACCACCACTTTTCTGAATCGATTCGACAAATTCCTGCCAGTTATCTACAGCAACACCATCCAGCGCAATAATTTGATCACCATGCAATAGCCCCGCTCTTTCAGCAGCAGAACCGGCAACCACCTGGTCGAGCACCGGCTTGATTTTGGGTCTAAACGGCTGCAGCCCAGTACTCTTCGAAAGATTTTCAGGCTTAATGTTGTCGGCATTGAGGGTTGTAAAGTCGAGCACCTGATCGATACTCTGCTGCTCTCGCTGAAGTTGAATCGGCACCTGCTCACCTAAAATGGCACGCGGTAGTACAGCTTCAATAACAGCCTGCCAGGTTGGTGTTTCCTGACCGTCTACCGAAATAATCTCGTCACCACTATTCAATCCAGCGACTGCAGCGGGAGTTTCAGGAAGTACTTCACCTACAAATGGCTTAAGACCAGGAACACCATTGATAAACATGAGCCAATAGGCAAAAACGGCAAACAGCAGATTGGCTATAGGACCTGCTGACACAATTGCAAAGCGTTTATGCAGTGGTTGACGATTAAAGGTGCGCTCCAGATCCGCCTCATCGACCTCACCTTCACGCTCATCAAGCATCTTCACATAACCACCCAGCGGAATGGCTGCGATCACATATTCGGTCTCATCCACTTTGCCTTTACGCTTCCACAGGGCTTGACCAAATCCGATAGAGAATCGGATCACCTTTACCCCACACTTTCTGGCCACCCAGAAATGTCCATACTCATGGACCGCAATGAGCAGACTCAGTACAACAATAAAACTGATAATGGTTAACAGGGTGTCGAGCACTAAGCGCTTCTCTCTATTAAATTTTGGGCAATACGACGAGCCTCAGCATCTGTTGCTAACAGCGCATCAAGGTCTGTGACCGCTGAAACAGGAACTTGTTGCATCGTCTGCTCAACAACTTTGGATATCTGCATAAATCCCAAACTTGAGCCAAGAAAGGCTTCCACAGCCACTTCGTTGGCAGCATTGAGAACTGCTGGGGCGGTTCCACCTGCTTTCAGCGCCTCAAAGGCGAGCCGTAGGCACGGGAACCGATGAAAATCGGGCTCTTTGAAATCAAAGCGTGCAATATCAAAGATATTTAGATTTTCGACACCCGACTCAATTCGTTCAGGATAACCAAGTGCATGAGCAATTGGCGTACGCATATCGGGATTTCCTAACTGAGCCAACACCGAGCCATCAATATACTGCACCATGGAGTGGATCACGCTCTGGGGATGGATAACCACCTTAATCTGCTCTGCTGTCGCCGCAAACAGCCAGTGCGCCTCAATCACCTCAAGCCCTTTATTCATCATGGTGGCTGAATCGACGGAGATCTTCTGCCCCATACTCCAGTTGGGATGGGCCACAGCCTCTACTGGTGTGACAGTCTCAAATGTTGAGATATCTCTATCGATAAACGGACCACCCGAGGCGGTCAGTAAAATATGGGCAACGCCTGTCTCACTTAAACCATCACTATAGTTTTTCGGCATACACTGAAAGATGGCGTTATGTTCACTATCGATAGGTAAAAGTTCGGCACCGTTCTCTCTCACCTCTCGCATGAACAGATCACCTGCCATCACCAGCGCCTCTTTATTGGCCAGCAGAATTCGTTTACCCGCCTTTGCTGCCGCCATCGATGGACGCAGACCGGCAGCACCGACGATGGCCGCCATCACATCATCGACCTCGTTTAGGGTGACAACCTGCTCCAGTCCATCAACGCCACTGAGTACCTCTGTATGACAACCACTCGCTTTCAGCCTCTCTGCAAGTTGCGCCGCTGCAGTAGAGTCGGCCATAACCGCATATTGCGGAAGATACTTCAGGCACTGTTCATGTAGACGTTCGACCTGACTGTTGGCGGTCAATGCCACAACCTTGAACCGTCCAGGGTGACGCGAAAGTACATCAAGGGTACTCAGGCCGATAGAACCCGTTGAGCCCAGAATAGTGATGCCTCTCTGACGGCTCATCTCACTCATGCGAGAACAGTCAGAGCAAGATAGAAGATGGGCGCTGCAGTTGTAAGGCTATCAATACGATCGAGGACACCACCATGGCCGGGCAGGATGTTGCCACTATCTTTAATCCCGGTGATGCGTTTAAACAGGCTCTCAATCAGATCGCCCATCACCGAAACCGCTGCAACCAAAAATGCGATGACACCAAATAGCCAAATTTCCACAGGGGCCACTAACCAAATCGTTGAGACCAGAGCGACTGCAACCGCTGCAACTAACCCTCCAATAACACCTTCCCAACTCTTACCCGGAGATACCGCTGGAGCCAGTTTGTTGCGCCCCCACCTGTGGCCCGCAAAGTAGGCCCCGGTATCGGCACCCCAGATCATTAACATCAATAGCAGAACAAATTCAGCACCAATATGGCGTTGAATGGCAATCACACTCACCCACATCGGCACCAGGATAAGCAGGCCTACAATAGCTTTTAACGGGGCACTGTTTTGCCATAATGGCGATACTTTGGGGTAACGGATCACCAGTAGAGAGGCGAGCAACAACCAGGCTCCACCCACCCAGGGCAGTGCTCCCAAAACCTCAGGGCTAGCCATAAACTGGAGAAGCGCCAAAACTGCGCCTCCACCCAGAAGATAGAGATAACGCACCATCTTCACTGGAGAGACAAAGGCCGACCACTCCCAGAATCCTCCCATAACCACCACTGCGAGAAGTAGTGCAAACCAGCTCTGTGGCAGTTCCAGTATTCCCCAGATAACCAGCGGTGCCAAGATCAACGCAGTGATCACTCTCTGTTTAAGCATCTTGTTCCACCTCTACCTGCTCGCCAGTCCGTCCAAAGCGACGTTGGCGACTCTTAAATGAGTCGATCGCCTCGTCAAACAGTTTAACGTTAAAGTCGGGCCAGAGCGTTTTGGTAAAAAAGAACTCTGTATAGGCGAGCTGCCACAGTAGAAAATTACTTATCCGCTCCTCCCCGCCGGTTCGGATAAAGAGATCGGGTTCAGGGAGACCGGCCAGCGAGAGATGACTCTCCAAAAGCTGTTCATCAATATCATCAACAGAGATTTCACCATCAACCGCTGCCTGAGCCATCTTCTTACTCGCCTGCACGATATCCCAACGACCACCATAGTTGGCAGCAATATTAAGCTGTAACAGACTGTTATCTTTGGTCAGTTGGTGGGATTGATGGATCTGCTGCTGTAGTTTTTCAGGAAAGGCTGAGAGATCGCCGATAATCCGCAAGCGCACGCCATTTTTATGTAGACGCTTAACTTCTCGATCCAGTGCACTCATAAAGAGTTTCATCAGCAGTGACACCTCCTCTTCAGGACGACGCCAGTTTTCACTACTAAAGGCAAAGAGGGTGAGCACCTCAACTTTACGTTCTGCGCAGGCCTTAACGATGTCTCGAACCGCCTCAACACCGGCCTTATGCCCTGCAAAACGCGGCATGAACCGTTTTTTGGCCCAACGTCCGTTACCATCCATGATGATGGCGACATGTCGTGGCCCCGGATTATGCATCGTCAACTGCTCGAATCTGCGCGCCCCTGATATCAATTAGATCTCAAGCAGATCCTTCTCTTTCTGCTCCAGGACCTTGTCTACTTCACTAATCCGTTGATCGGTAATTTTCTGGATCTGATCCTCAGCACCATGCGATTCATCCTCACTGATCTCCTTATCCTTAAGCAGTGACTTGATATCCGAGTTAGCATCACGACGAATATTACGAATCGCAACTTTGGTGCTCTCACCCTCCTGACGTACGATTCGAATCATATCTTTACGACGCTCCTCAGTGAGAGGCGGCATCGGGATACGGATCACCATGCCTGAAGTGGCTGGATTCAGGCCCAGATCCGAGGTATAGATCGCCTTTTCAACCACCTGCACCATCGGTTTCTCCCATGGCGTAAGGCTTAGAGTTCGTGAATCTTCAACAGAGATATTGGCCACCTGACTCAAAGGAACCTGAGAGCCATAATAGTCGACAGTGATATGATCCAGAATTGACGGATGGGCACGACCAGTTCTGATCTTTGCAAGTTCTCCCTTAAGAGCCTCTATGCTCTTCCCCATACGTACATCAGCATCTTTTTTGATCTCATTTAGCATCAATCTGCTCCACTCAAATCTGTTGGTTCATTCCTAGGCCTGATTACTAACCAGGGTTCCCTCATCAGCGCCTTCAAGAATGCGCATCAGTGCGCCCTCTTTACCCATATTAAATACTCTCAAAGGCATATTGTGCTCTTTACAGAGCACCATAGCCGTCAGATCCATCACGCCAAGCTGTTGGCTGATGACATCATCAAACGAAAGTTTTGAGTAGCGCTTGGCTGAAGGATCTTTAACCGGATCGGCTGAATAGACGCCATCGACTTTAGTCGCCTTTAGCACCAGTCCAGCCTGTATCTCAATTCCGCGAAGGGTTGCTGCAGAATCGGTTGTAAAGAATGGATTACCGGTGCCTGCAGCAAAGATGACCACACGGCCAGCCTCAAGATGTCTAATCGCCTCACGACGATCATAATCTTCACAGACCTGATGGATCGGCAGTGCCGACATCACCCGACAATCGATCCCCTCCTGCTCCAGGCCGCTCTGCATCGACAGGGCATTAATCACTGTTGCCAGCATCCCCATCTGATCGGCAGCTGCCCGCTCCATACCACCTGCTGCAAGGCTTACGCCACGAAAGATATTGCCGCCCCCGATGACCAGTCCAACGCCAACACCACGCTGAACAACCTCATTAATCTCAACGGCAAGACGCTTAATAACGGCAGGATCAATACCATGACCCTGGTCGCCCATTAATGCCTCTCCACTCAGTTTAAGGAGAATTCTCTGATATTTAAGTTGACTGTCACCGGTTGCGCTCATCGTTCTGGTATTCCTTATTCGCCCTTGACCTAATTAACCTTTAATTTGGCCCATAACCTCTTCAGCAAAGTTCTCTTCTTTCTTCTCAATACCCTCTCCTACTGCAAAGCGGGTGAAAGAGACGACAGTTGCATTGTTAGCTTTAAGTAGCTTCTCAACAGTCTGGTCGGGATCTTTAACAAAAGGCTGTCCTAGCAGAGTGACCTCTTTAAGGAACTTGGCAATACGGCCCGTGATCATCTTTTCGATAATCTCGTCAGGCTTACCACTCTCTTTAGCTTGTGCCGTGAAGATCTCCTTCTCCTTCTCAATCAGTGAAGGATCTACATCATCAGAAGAGATAGCCTCAGGATTGGTTGCTGCAATATGCATTGCAACGTCACGTGCCAGAGCCTCATCACCACCGTTAAGTGATACCACAACACCAATACGGCTACCGTGGAGATAGTTAGCAACAAGACCATCATTGTTCTCAACCAGCTGTACACGACGAACATTCATGTTCTCACCAATTTTGGCGATCAGATTTTTGCAGGTTTCAGCAACTGAGAGACCTCCTTCCATTTCACTATTGAGTAGTGCATCGATATCAGCAGTTTGATTATCGAGAGCCACTTTAGCGACTGCTGCAACGAAGTTCTGGAAGTCATCACCCTTGGTGACAAAATCGGTCTCACAATTGACCTCTACGATAGCCGCCTGCTTGCCGTCATCACTGCTCTGAACTCGCACAAGACCTTCAGCTGCTATGCGACCCGCCTTTTTATCAGCCTTGGCCGCACCACTTTTACGCATATTTTCAATTGCTGCTTCGATGTCACCATCAGTTTCAACAAGAGCTTTTTTGCACTCCATCATGCCTGCGCCTGTACGCTCACGTAGGTCTTTAACCTGTGCTGCTGTAATAGCCATGAAAATATTCCTCTAAAAAATATATATCTAAATTCTTTGTTTTGAAGGGGGTAGAGTCTCAACAGGTCGTAGTGGTAAGGATTACTCCTCATCTATACCCAAGCACCTATGCTGATGCTTTACTACCCTTCAGCTATTCAAAAAAGGGGGCCAAGCCCCCTTATTTTTTAATCCACTTCGAGACTAGCTCGCTTCAGATTCTGTCGTCACTTCAACAAATTCGTTGGCGTCGACTGCTGGAGCTGCTGTGCCAGAAGCACTCTTACCTTCCAGAACGGCATTAGCTGCGCCCTGGGTATAGAGTGTAATCGCACGTAGCGCATCATCATTGCCAGGAATGACATAATCAACACCATCAGGAGAGCTATTGGTATCAACAACTGCAATAACAGGGATACCCAGCTTGTTGGCTTCACTAATCGCGATCTTTTCGTGACCTACATCAATGATGAAGAGCGCATCAGGAAGACCGCCCATATCCTTGATACCGCCAAGGCTGCGTTGCAGCTTGTCCATCTCACGACGATTTACGATCGCCTCTTTCTTTGAAAGACGATCAAGAGAGCCATCTGAATCCATCTGCTCGAGATCTTTCAGACGCTTAATAGACTGTTTAACGGTCTTGTAGTTGGTCAGCATGCCACCAAGCCAGCGGTGGTTAACGAAAGGCATTCCACAACGTTCAGCCTCACTCTTAACAAGCTCTTGTGCCTGACGCTTGGTGCCTACAAAGAGAACATTTCCCTTTTTAGATGCCAGTTTTGAGACAAAGTTCATCGCATCGTTGTAGAGAGGCAGTGACTTCTCAAGATTAACAATATGAATTTTGTTACGCTCACCAAAAATGTAAGGGGCCATTTTTGGGTTCCAATAACGAGACTGGTGACCGAAGTGGACGCCCGCCTCAAGCATTTGACGCATGGTTATATTAGCCATGATTTCTCCTAAATATATGGGTTATTTCCGCCACACATCCCGACAATTAACCACGCTAAGCGCGGCACCCTAACCGTCGTGACGATGTATGTGAGAATTACTGTCCTACATAAATTTTCTCCATTTGGCGGACAGTTTGCCTAATGGAGCTGCGCTTTATACCATACCCACCCTAAATCGACAATAATTTTGCTCTATTTTGTACTCTTTTTAGCAAGAGGCAGAGAGCGTTAAACGGACATTTTTTTAAGAGTATTCAGTGACTAACAACATAATTATCAAAGACCAGGCGGCAATCGCCAAGATGCGTATCGCCGGAAGACTTGCTGCAGAGGTACTGGAGATGATCGCCCCCCATGTTAAAGCGGGCATCACCACCAATGAGCTTGACCAGATCTGTCACGACTACATCGTCAATGAGCAAGAGGCGATCCCCGCCCCTCTCAACTACCACGGCTTCCCAAAATCGATCTGTACCTCGGTCAATCATGTTGTCTGCCATGGGATTCCCGCCGATAAGCGTCTAAAGGGTGGCGATATCATCAATATCGATATCACTGTCATCAAAGATGGTTACCATGGAGATACCAGTATGATGTTTGCCGTGGGTGAGCCATCAATTAAGGCAAAGCGCCTGATGGAGACAGCCCGTGAATGTATGGTCGCCGGGATTCATCTGGTGAAACCGGGGATCAGACTCGGAGATATCGGTCATGCGATTCAAAAACTGGCTGAAACCAACCACTACTCCGTGGTCAAGGAGTATTGTGGTCACGGTATTGGTGAGCTGTTCCACGAAGAGCCTCAGGTACTGCACTATGGTGAGCGCAATACCGGTGTTGAGCTAAAGCCAGGGATGATCTTTACCATCGAGCCGATGATCAATCTCGGAAAGAGCCCGATCAAGGTGATGAAAGATGACTGGACCGTCATCACCAAGGATCGCTCCCTCTCTGCACAGTGGGAGCACACCATTCTAGTCACTGACGATGGCTATGAGGTGCTCACATTGAGAAATGGCGAAACAATTTAACCCAAGATGTACCCTGTTCACTTTAGCTCTCCTCTGTCGATTAGCGACGAGAAGGCACAGCTCAACCAGTTCAGAGCCTCACTAAAAGACTCGTTTGAATCTGGCGAACCGGTTGAACGTCTGGTGCGTCAGTACTCTCAGCTCATTGATCTGCTGCTGGTCCACTACTGGGATCACTTTATGGCGGATTCAAAGCTCACGCTTGCGGCCGTAGGTGGTTATGGGCGCGGCGAGCTCCATCCCTACTCTGATATTGATCTTCTGGTGCTGCATCAAGAGCCCGTCTCCGAAAATGAGCAGGCGGCACTCCAGCAATTTATTACATTCCTATGGGATATTGGTCTTGAAGTGGGACAATCTCTGCGCGATGTAGCCGAATCTGTTGCTCAAGCTGAAGCCGATATTACTGTTGCGACAAACCTGATGGAGTCACGTCTGCTTGCCGGTTCTGAACCTCTGCATGAGCAGATGCGCAGCGCAACAGGGCCCGACAAAATTTGGCCCGGCAACCGATTCTTTGAGGCAAAACTCCAGGAACAGCAGAAGCGCCATGCCAAATTTAATGACACCGCCTATAACCTTGAGCCCAATATCAAGGAGGGACCTGGAGGCCTGAGGGATATTCAAAATATCGGCTGGGTAGCCAAGCGTCACTTCGGGGCTGAGGCGCTATCTGATCTAGTGACACATCACTTTTTAACGCCTGAAGAGTACCGCCAGCTCTATGCCGGAGAGCAGTTCCTCTGGCGCGTTCGCTTTGCTCTGCATACGAACTGTGGGCGTCGAGAAGATCGGTTGCTGTTTGACCATCAGCGAACCCTCGCTCAGCAGTTCGGTTATAGAGACAGTGAATCACGCATGGCTGTTGAGAACTTTATGCACGACTACTACCGCACAATCACTGAATTGGAGCGTCTCAACGAAATGTTGCTGCAGCTCTATCAGCAGGAGATTCTACGTAAAGGAGTCGATGACAAGGTCACCGAACTAAATAACCGATTTAATCAACGCAACAACTTGATTGAAGTGGCGCATGAGAAGGTATTTGAGCACTACCCATTTGCCCTTCTCGAACTCTTTTTGCTCATGGCTCAACACCCTGAGATCACCGGTGTTCGAGCTGAAACCATTCGTCTGATTCGGGCCAATATTCAGCGTATTGATGATGATTTTCGGGCAGATATCAGATGTCGCGCACTATTTATGGAGCTACTGCGACAAACAGAGGGGGTGACCCTGGTTCTGCGCAGAATGAACCGATATGGCGTTTTAGCCGCCTATCTACCCGAATTTTCAGCCATTGTCGGACAGATGCAGCACGACCTGTTTCATGTCTATACCGTCGATGAGCATACGCTGCGAGTTCTAAGAAATCTGAGACGCCTGACCGTCAGCAAATATAGTGATGAATTTCCACTGTGCAGTAAAATCATCAGCTCAATTCCTAAACCCGAACTGCTCTATATCGCTGCGCTCTATCACGACATCGCCAAAGGGCGCGGTGGAGATCACTCAAAACTTGGAGCGGTCGATGCAGAACAGTTCTGTCTGCACCACCTGTTGAGTCAGTACGACACCCACCTTGTTATCTGGCTGGTTGAAAATCATCTGATGATGTCGACCACCGCCCAACGAAAAGATCTCAATGATCCCGAAGAGATCTTTCACTTTGCTGAACTTGTCGGTGACCAGACTTTTCTCGATTACCTGTTCCTGCTCACTGTTGCCGATATCCGTGCAACCAGCCCCACGGTCTGGAATAGCTGGAAGGAATCACTTCTCACTGAGCTCTATCACAAGACCACCAAGGCGCTACGACGAGGGCTTGATAACAAGCTGAAACTGGGTGAACTGAGCGATCTAATCCAGGAAGAGGCCAAAAACTGGCTCCTGGCACAAGGTGAAGACAGCGCTCGAATCGATACAATCTGGAGTCAATTCAGTAAAGAATATTTCTGTCGCTATAATGCCAAAGATGTCGAGCGGCACACTCAGCAGATCATCAACAATTCGTCCAA
>JAPHSO010000260.1 GCA_026193675.1 Gammaproteobacteria bacterium
CTCCGATACCCCCGCCCTGATACGTGGCACCGCCATCAACCTGATTATCGCCGGTATTCTCTCCATGGCCTTTATGGGCTTTGCCGGACTCTTCTCGGCCTGATCTGATGACTCATATCCTTGCATTGATTGGACTAGTTGCCCTCCTCACCGGCTGGGTACTGTTCCAGGAGTGGCTCAAAAAGAACGGTAAAGAGTATCGTCCCGGTTGTGGTGGAGGTTGCAGTAGTTGCTCCACAACCGGCTCTGACAGCTCGAGCTGTTCAACCGAAAGTGAATCAGAACCTCAATCGACGCCACAATTTGTTAAGATAGATCCCCCAAAAAGCAGAATAGATTAAGAATTCCATATGTCGCGACATAAAATCGCCCTCATCGGTGGCGGCGCCATCGGTAGTACTATCGCTCTCATGACCACTCAACGCGTCCTTGGTGACGTTGTCATGCTAGACAAGCCCGAGTTTATCGACCCAGTTCACGGCAAGGCGCTCGATATCCTTGCAGTCCGTCCTCACTTTGGTTTCGATGTCGATCTCACCTCAACCAGTGACTATCACATGATTGAGGGCGCCGACATCGTTGTCGTCACCGCCGGTGTACCGCGCGGTCCCAATATGAGCCGTGATGATGTGCTTGGGATCAATATCAAGATTATTGAAGAGGTTGCCGGCAAGATTAAAAAGCACGCTCCTAATGCCTTTGTCATTCTGACCACCAATCCGGTTGATGCCATTGTTCATGCCTTCTATAAACACTCGGGTATGAAAAAGAATCAGGTGGCCGGGCTCTCTGGCGCTCTCGACACCAGCCGCTTTAAAAACTTCATCTCAATGGAGACCGGTTATTCGGTTAAAGATGTCTCCTGTCTGGTGATGGGTGGACACGGTCCTACAATGATCCCCATCACCCGTACCGCAACGGTTGGCGGCATTCCGCTCAAGGATATGCTCAGTGATGAACGCATCAACTACATTGTTGAGCGCACCCGTCATGCCGGGACTGAAATCGTTAATCTACTGGGTAACGGTAGCGCCTACTTCAGTTCGGCCAGCGCCATCGTTGAGATGATGGAGTCGGTCATCTTCGACAAGAAGCGGGTCATCGCCTCCTCAGCCCTCTGTGAGGGGGAGTATGGGATTGATGGTCACTTTATCGGTGTGCCCTGCGTACTGGGCTCAAACGGTGTCGAGAAGATTCTTGAATTCAAACTCACCGAAGATGAGCAGGATATGGTCGACCATACTCTGGCCTCAATTAAGAAGACGGTGAAAGAGGCCGGTATTGTTGAGTAATCTCCAACAATAAATAAAGGCAAAAAACAAAGGCGAAAACAGAGTGAGCAATTTTGAGTACCACCCTCCCTATCCACTCGGTAAAGATAAAACTGAATACCGCCTGTTAACCGACAAGCATGTCAGCACCGATCGCTTTCAAGATGAAGAGATGCTGGTGGTCGAACCCGAAGCGCTCAAACTACTTGCTGCCGAAGCGATCAGGGATGTCTCTCATCTATTCCGCACCAGCCATCTACAACAGTTGCGCAATATTCTTGATGATGACGAGGCCTCAGCCAACGATAAGTTTGTTGCGCTAGAGCTACTGAAGAATGCCACCATCTCTGCCGATATGATCCTGCCCAGTTGTCAGGATACCGGTACCGCCATCGTCTCTGCTAAGAAGGGGCAACAGGTCTGGAGCGGTAACGAGGACTGTGCATCGCTAAGTGCCGGTATTGCCGAAAGTTATGCAACTCTCAATTTGCGGAACTCACAGATGTCGCCGCTGACTGTTTATGAAGAGAAAAACAGCGGGACCAATCTACCGGCCCAGATCGATATTGAGGCGACCGGAGGGGATGAGTACAAATTCCTCTTCATGACCAAGGGTGGTGGTTCTGCCAATAAGACTTTCCTGTTTCAGGAGACCAAGGCGGTACTCAATCCGCAATCGATGCATCAATTTCTATTGGAAAAGCTACCGATGCTCGGCACCGCAGCCTGTCCTCCCTACCATCTGGCAATCGTTATTGGTGGCACCTCAGCAGAATCGAATCTGAAGAACGTCAAACTCGCCTCTGCCAGATACCTTGATGAGCTCCCCACCGAGGGCAACGACTATGGTCAGGCGTTCCGTGATCTGGAACTTGAGAAAGAGGTGTTGCAACTCACCCGTGAAGAGCTCGGCCTTGGTGCCCAGTTTGGTGGTAAATACTTTGCCCATGATGTGCGAGTGATTCGTCTCCCACGTCACGGGGCATCCTGCCCTATCGGTATTGGTGTCTCCTGCTCGGCAGATCGCAACATCCTCGGTAAGATCAACCGTGATGGCGTCTGGCTGGAGAATCTCGATAGAGATCCTGCCCGTTTCCTGCCTGCACCCTCAGAGCAGAAACA
>JAPHSO010000142.1 GCA_026193675.1 Gammaproteobacteria bacterium
ATGCTTATCTGACAGGTGGTGCTGTAACAAATCCACCTCCCGGTGGTGTTACATCTACCCAGGCAGCTCAGGCGATTTGGGATTCATGGTCTGGCACCTCATCATGGGCTGTTTTCACCTATGTTGATGATGGTTCGGGTACCCAGCAGCCATATGATATTACCGGTGGAATCTCAACCGGTGGAGCAACCCCTGATTACGGTGTTGTCTCTTTTGATAATAGTGGTACCTTCCGTTCTGAGTCGCCATCTCCATTTACTATCGCGTCAGTTACCCCAACCAATGGTGCAAACGTGATGGATATCACCATCGATTTTGCCAGCAACACGCCGACCCAGTTTGCAACGCCATTCAATGTGACTCGATTGGCACAAAACGGTTATACAGCCGGTCGTCTCACAGGTATCGATATCAGTGATACCGGTGTGGTTCGTGCTAACTACAGTAATGGTACTCAGAATGCTCTGGGTAAAATTGCGATGGCCTCATTTGCCAATCCACAGGGTTTGAGACAGATGGGTAACACCACCTGGGAAGAGAGTCTCGACTCGGGTAATCCTCTTGTTGGTGAGGCGGGTACCGGTAGTTTTGGAAATATTCAGTCGGGTGCTCTGGAGACCTCTAACGTTGATTTGACAGCTCAGTTGGTTAAGTTGATTACTGCACAACGTAATTTCCAGGCCAATGCCAAAGCGATTGAGACCAACAGCGCAGTAACCCAAACCGTTATTCAGCTTCGTTAATAGCCAAGCTGTTTAGGAGATAAGAGATGGATAAGATGCTCTACCTCGCTATGACCGCTGCCAAGCAGACAATGGTGGCGCAAGAGGTTAATAGCAACAATCTTGCAAATGTTTCGACAACTGGTTTTAAAGCAGATCTTGAACAGTTTCGAAGCATGCAGGTTGAGGGAGAGGGGCTCCCATCTCGCACCTATTCGATGACCGAGCGCCCAGGTATTGATGTGACGCCTGGCGCGATGAATACAACGGGGCGAGAGCTAGATGTAGCCGTCAAAGGTGATGGCTGGATTGCGGTTCAGGCCCCCGATGGTGGTGAGGCCTATACCCGTGCTGGAGAACTTCATGTCTCCAATTACGGGATCCTTGAAACCGCTTCAGGACTTGCTGTACTTGGTGATGGAGGACCCATCGCGGTACCTCAGTCACAGAAGATAGAAATTGGGGTTGATGGCTCAGTATCGGTTAGACCTATTGGCGCTGGAGCCAATGAAATGGCTGAGATTGGTCGTATCAAGTTGGTCAATCCAGAAACCGGTAATATAACCAAAGGTGAGGATGGACTCATCCGTACCATTGATGGCTCGACTGCCATCGCAGATTTAGATGTACAGTTGGTATCCGGTGCTCTGGAGACCAGTAACGTCAGCGCCATTAAATCGATGGTGAAGATGATCGAACTCTCGCGTCAATATGAGATGCAGATCAAAATGATGAAAACTGCAGAAGAGAATGATGCTGCAGCCACTCAAATCATGAAGATGTCATAAAGCCATATTCGGTAAATTCTTCCTCGAAGAACATTAAGCCAGAATACTAAGTGGTTAAACTAAAACAGTTGGCATACCAGTTGCATTATCTTAGTTAAGAGATCTATAGCGCCAAATTTTTGCCGCTTTAGATATGTTTTACACAAGAGGTAATCGTCATGAACCCAGCACTCTGGATAGCAAAGACAGGCGTTGAAGCGCAGCAGACTCGTATGTCTGTCATCTCCAACAATCTCGCAAACGTAAATACCAACGGTTTTAAACGTGATCGAGCCGTATTTGAAGATCTTCTGTATCAAACTGTGCGCCAACCAGGTGCTCAATCGAGTCAGGATTCGACACTCCCCAGTGGCTTGATGACCGGCACCGGTGTTCGTACGGTTGCTACTGAAAAGCTCCACACTCAGGGTTCAATGGTACAGACCGGAAATGCTCTGGATATGGCTATTCAGGGAAGAGGTTTCTTTCAAATATTAAGACCAGATGGCTCAATTGGTTATACCCGAGATGGGGCATTCCAACTTGATGCAGCGGGGCAGATGGTCACCTCTAATGGATATCTGTTGCAGCCTGGAATTACGCTACCCTCAGATGCACAGTCAATTTCAATTGGTCTGGATGGCACAGTCTCCTATACACAATCTGCAGTTGCTGCCCCAACGGTTGCAGGAAATATCGATTTGGCAGATTTTGTTAATCCTACGGGATTACAGCCGATTGGTGAAAATCTCTATGTCGAGACCGCAGCAAGTGGTGCGCCACAGGTTAGCGCCGGTGGACAAAATGGTCTGGGAACAATCATTCAGAGCGCGGTAGAGGGATCCAATGTGAATGTTGTTAGTGAACTGGTTGATATGATTGAAGCTCAGCGTGCCTATGAGATGAACTCCAAAGCGATCTCGGCAGGCGATCAGATGCTGCAATACATTAATCAGCAACTCTAATTAGGTATTTAGTTATGACCACTTCACTATTACCAAGAGTCACCGGAGCGACTGTTCTTATCGCGCTTCTTAGTACGGGATGTGCCTCAAATCCAACACCGGTACATGATCCCCGATTTACACCGGTCTATCCGGTCAGTAGTGCAAAGACAATTCAGAGAGATGGTTCGATCTATCGCGCTTCGGGGAATTATCTTATTTTTGAAGATCCTCGGGCTCATAGTGTTGGAGATCTGCTGACTATTGTTCTTGAAGAGCAGACCGATGCATCTAAAAAGAGCAGCACAGCTACTACAAAAGATTCATCCTACAGCATGGCTACACCAACAATTGCCGGCAAACCATTTACCCCTCAAGGGCAGGCATTTTTTAATAATGATTTCAGCTCAGCCGGTGAGTTTAGTGGTGATGGCTCAACAACTCAGAGCAACAGTCTGAAAGCCAATATTACAGTAACCGTAGTTGATGTATTGATGAATGGGAATCTGATGGTTCGTGGCGAGAAGGTGATGACCATCAATCAGGGTGATGAGTATATTCGAGTATCTGGAATAGTTCGTCCTGTAGATATTAGTCCAAACAATACCGTCTCCTCTGCAAAGATAGCCAATGCTGAGATTATTGTGGGAGGCAATGGCACCGTCGCTAATGCAGCCAAACAGGGTTGGCTCGGTCGCTTCTTTAATAGCGAGTGGTGGCCCTTCTAGTATGAAATTTCTGGAGATATAAGATGCGTTTAATAAACAAAACCTCGGTATGGCTCCTCTCTCTGATGATGTTGTTATCGTCAGGGACACTCTATGCAGAGCGATTAAAAGACCTGGTGTCGATTGCCGGTGTACGTGATAACCAGCTCCTTGGTTACGGTCTAGTTGTTGGTCTTGACGGTAGTGGCGACAAGACCAGTCAGGCACCATTTACAGTTCAGAGCTTGAAGAGCATGCTCTCGCGCCTTGGAATTACGTTGCCTGCTGATATCAATCCACAGGTCAAAAATGTGGCGGCTGTTGTGGTCAGTGCAGTGCTCCCTCCGTTTGCTAAACCGGGACAAAAGATTGATGTCACCGCATCCTCTATCGGTAATGCGAAAAGTCTGCGTGGCGGTATGCTGCTGATGACGCCACTTAAAGGGGTTGATGGCAACGTCTATGCGATTGCACAGGGAAATCTTGTGGTGGGAGGCTTTGGTGCAGCAGGTAGTGATGGTTCTAAGATCACCGTTAATGTTCCAAGCGTTGGAAGAATTCCAAATGGTGCCAGTGTCGAGCGGACAGTGAACAGCTCATTTGATCAGGGGCATAGTATTGTCTTTAATCTGCATAACCCTGACTTTACCACCGCCAATCGATTGGCAGAGGCGGTCAACGTGTATTTGGGGCCAGAGGTTGCTGCGGCAATTGATGCATCATCGATCAGAATTAGCGCACCGGTTGATGCGGCAAAGCGAGTTTCGTTTGTATCTATGTTGGAAAATTTGACCATCGATCCCGGCTCATCCTCAGCTAAGGTGATTGTCAATTCACGTACCGGTACGGTTGTTATCAACCAAAATGTGAAGGTGATGCCGGCCGCGATCACTCATGGCAGTATGACAGTCACCATTCGTGAAGAGCCTGTGGTGAGTCAACCTGCTGCATTGAGTGGGGGTGATACTGCGGTGGTTCCAAATAGCGAAGTGATGATATCAACCGATAATAATCCCATGTTTTACTTTAATCCTGGTGTCGACCTGAACGATATTGTGAGAGCGGTCAATCAGGTTGGTGCCGCTCCTGGAGATCTGATGGCAATCCTTGAGGCGCTTAAAGAGGCAGGCGCATTGCGCGCTGAACTGATCGTTATCTAATAACGAATATCAATCATGGCCATTAATCAACTCGAATCGGCATCACTCTATACCGACTTTAATGGTCTGGCCGAACTACGCCGTGGTGCCAGGGATAATAATCCTGAGACGATAAAGGCAGTTGCTCAGCAATTCGAGGCGATCTTTGTGCAGATGATGATGAAGAGTATGCGCGACGCCAAATTGGCCGATGGGCTTTTTGATAGTGACCAATCTGAGCAGTATATCGACCTGCATGACAAACAGTTGGCAAATACGCTGAGTGGTCAAGGCAAAGGTATTGGGCTGGCCGATGTGATTGCCAGACAGTTGAGTGGCGGAACCACTCAGACCGATTCTAAAATTGAAGATGCAAGCAGTAACATTCCAACGCGGTTGTCCACAGTGTTTCAGCTCAGGGAACTTAAACATCCTAACCATGGCGTCAATGAGCAACTATCCGCCGTACAGTCTGATCGCGACGATCATGTTGATGTAGTGCCAACAAACTCAGTGAAAAAAATGGATGATCCGGTTATGAATACACCGGATGATTTTATTCAAGAGTTATGGCCAATGGCGGAAAAGGCTGCAGCCTCTCTTGGGGTTAGTCCAAAGGCAATTCTGGCTCAGGCAGCTCTAGAAACAGGCTGGGGGCGAGCCGTGATTCGAAGCCAAGATGGTCAAAATAGCTTTAACCTGTTTAATATTAAAAGCGGTTCTGGATGGCAGGGTGATTCTGTGATGAAGAGCAGTCTGGAGTTTTATGATGGTGTTGCAAAACAGGAGCGATCAGCATTTAGACGTTATAACGGGTATGAGGAGAGTTTTAACGACTACGTTAATTTTCTACAATCAAATCCACGTTATGAGAAGGCTTTAAAGCAGGTTGATAGTGCCGATAGTTATCTGCATGAACTACAACAGGCCGGTTATGCCACCGATCCAGATTATGCTGAAAAGGTTGTTGCAATTATGAATCGTGGCCGTTTTGCTTCAGCTATCAATACGGTTGCCGCCACTTCAGAAACTGTTACCGGAACTTCGGCATTAAATAAATCCTGAATATAGCCCGTTCACAGATTGCTGCGTTATCATATGGGCAGTAATCATTCTGTGAGGAGTAGAAAATGCCATCATTCGACGTTGTATCCGAAATCGATAAACATGAGTTAACTAATGCTATTGATCAGACCAGTCGTGAAGTGATTAATCGCTTTGACTTTAAGGGGACTGACTCAAAAATCGTACAGGGTGATGGTGTTTTAAACATCGAATCTCAGAGTGAGTTTCAGATAAAACAGATTATCGATATTCTGCATCAGAAGATGGTGAAAAGGGGGCTGGATATTCGCTCTCTCGATGAGGGTGAGATCGAGTTGAGGGGGAGCCGAGCCTATATGGTCATCACCATCAATGAAGGGATCGATACAGAGCTGGCCCGCAAGATTGTTAAGATGATCAAAAATGAGAAGCTTAAAGTGCAGTCGGCGATTCAGGGTGATCAGGTTCGAGTAACCGGTAAGAAGCGAGATGATCTACAACAGGTGATCGCATTTTTGAAGGCATCGAATATTGAGCAGCCGATGCAGTTTAACAACTTTAGAGATTAATCAAGATCGAGCTCGTGGGCCCGTTTTTCCAACTGTCTTTTGTTGATGTAGCGCTGAATCGCTGTCATATGAATATTGGATAGCTCTTTGTATGCCAGACCAAGGCGACGAATCTGTTTAACATTCCTGCGCTTTTCGTAAATGCTGCGAATCTCCAGATCGATTTTAACGTCCCCGTAATCGGGGATGTGCAGTACACAGTCTTCTAAAATATCATAGACAGATAGATCGTTGTCGATTTGATAATGGGGGTCATTAATTCCAATTCCGCCAATACTTATATCAAATAGATCGTAAAGCTTAACCCCATTGCTACCGGATATTTGGCAGGTTATTGGATTAAGAATAGGCGTATCAACACGGAAGAATTCTCTCCGCTGAACCCGATAGAGCATTGGCGGGATGGGTGCAGCGAAAACAGCTTCACCATGATACCTGGCTGATGCCGCCTTATCAGATGTAAAACGGACCTCTACCTGGTTGGGATTTGCATCGAAATAGAGACGGTTAGCTCTCTCTAGTTGGGTATTGGTATGTTGATTTTGTCCTTTATCGAAGACAAACATCCCTTTTTCAGGAATGATATCGAGAATTGTTGTCAACAGAGTTGCACCAGTCTCCCCAATACGAACGGTCACCATCTCCTTTTTAAAGATTAACTCCTTAAATGTACGTTCGACCTCTTTTGGTGTTGATAGGCGATATTTGGACAGATCCTCTTTTCCTAGCGTCTTAAAGCTATCCTGGAGCTCGTCTACAGTATCCTTCTTATTGCTCATAATTTAGTCTGAAAATAGTCCTGGTTAGTCGAGGCAATAGGGTTAGATATTTAGATGCTCTCAATAATGTCGATATTTTACGATAATGTGCTCTTAATGGGTATGCTGAGATTGATTGTGGTATTTTCCCAATGAAATCAAGCAGACGTTACCAACTGGATGATTTTAGATGGTCGACAATAAGGATGAGGTATTGAAAAAACTGTTATGTTTTCTATTTGTTGGGATGGTCTCCCTGCCTCTGCTTGCGGATACAAGCAGGGTCCCTACCTATACATTTAGTGTGGTGCCTCAGCAACTGGAGAGTAGAACTGCTATTTTGTGGAAGCCGATGCTCAAACATCTTTCCAGTGAGACGGGTTATCGGTTTGTACTCAAAACTGAAGTCGATATTCCGACCTTTGAAACAAAACTCTCACAGGGAGATGCCGATTTTTCATATATGAATCCCTATCACTACACGGTTTATAGTCAGAAGCCCGGTTATCGAGCTTTGGCAAAAGCAAAGAATAAGCAGATACGGGGCGTCATCGTGGTAAAAAAATATAGCCTTATCCAGAGTATAGATGAACTAAGAGGGGAGACCGTTGCCTATCCATCTCCTGCTGCCTTTGCTGCATCGATACTGCCTAGAGAATTCCTAATGCGAAATAGAATCGATACCAATCCAGTCTATGTTGACTCCCATGATGCCGTTTACCGAAAGGTGGCAGAGGGAAAATATGTGGCCGGTGGAGGGGTTGTTCGTACACTCAAAACAACAACCCCAATCGTACGAGATGAGCTAAGAGTGCTGTGGAC
>JAPHSO010000378.1 GCA_026193675.1 Gammaproteobacteria bacterium
TAGATGACTCAATACTCATATTTATCCATCCTGGAAGTGGCGGCTCAGCAAATAATCTATCTATCGAACAATTTGCACGCTTGGCACATCAGATAGCAGAAAAGCTTAAACAAAAAGTTTTGTTTGTGGTCACTGCTGGTCCCGGCGAGGAGCAGATCGCTCAACATCTAGTCGACAAAATATCTGAAAACGATATTGCAATTAACTTTAAATCAGAAACTGGAATTGAAGGATTTGCGCGCATACTCCAGATAGCAGACCTGTTTATTAGCGGCTCAACAGGAACACTACACATTGCCGGAGCAATGAACTGTAAAACGGCCGGGTTCTATCCAAGGCACCGCTCGGCTACGCCTCTTCGTTGGCAAACACTCAACAGTCCTGAGCGTCGTCTCGCCTTTACACCTCCTGACGGTGCCATAGAGGATAATCTCTCAACTGTTGATATTGACGCAGCATCCAGCAAGATTGTCGAATTTTTGTTATAGACTTTATTTGAGATTAACAATTTCATCAAAAAGGCGGTACAGCTTATTAAAGTGAGCATCCTCATCAAACATCTGATCGGCATAGGTTTTACCTTTCGTAGCAAGATCCTGACGTAAAGTACTATCATCTATCAACAGTTGTAACTGTTCTCTAAGACTCTCACTACGACCCGACTCAAAGAGCAGTCCCGTCTCCTTCGGTTTAATAATCTCAAGCACGCCACCGCGATTGCTTCCTACTACTGCTACACCTGCCCGCATCGCCTCAATTAGAACCAGACCAAAAGTCTCTTCAATAGTGGTGAGTACAAGTGCGTCACAAAGCTGCATCCACTCCTGTGGATTATCAACAAAGTCATTAAAAATAACGCTGTCATCCATCCCCTCTTTATGAACCATCAGTTTGAGGGATGTTAGATACTGTTCGTCCATCGCATGTCCAATCAAGAGCAGTTGGAGTGGATATCCCCTATCCTTCAGTTGAATTGCTGCTTCAATGAGAAGATGCTGAGCCTTATAAGGTTCAAGCCGGCCTATTGCACCAATCACGAATTTATCTGAACCGATCCCCAATTCCCCCTTCCGATCTGCTATCTCAACAGAACTCAGAATATGATCTGGTTCCTTAACCCCCAGATAGAGATAGTCCGATTTATGTGCATCTTTAGGTGGAAGATTTTTTATAGCGATTTCAGCGAGTGATTTTGTGACACCCAGTATTTTATCCATTTGACCATAGAGAAAACGGTGGTAGAAATCCTGTTTGCTACGTGTCATCTGCATATGCCTTGATACAACTAATGCCGGCTTACGCTTTGAGAAATATTTTGCAAAGGCTGCCAGTGGCAGATCCTTATTCCAGTGCATATGAATAATATCGACAGACTCTTGATCAATAATATTAGCCAATTGCCATGCACTGATAAAAGGAAGCTTTCGAATTATTGGTTTGAGTGTAAAGAGAACGATGGAAAGGGATTTAATCTTATCTTTGATGATACCTTCATCGCTCACAACAGCAACCACATCATCTCTTTTGCTTAAAGCTGAGCAACTCTTTACAACATAGAGCTCAAGCCCGCCAACACCATGAGAGAGACAGAGCTCCAGAATCTTCATCGTCGTTCTATGCCTGACGCTCTCTAACCCAGAGATCGGCATACTTCACAAAGGTAGAGTGGCCCGATAGAAGTGCCAATAACAGCCCCTGTTTGCCATCGAGAAATCCTGCACGCAGGATGTACATTCTCACAAAACAGCCCACTGCATGTAGAGCACCCTGCAGTAGAGTTGCTCGTTTGCCCTTAGCGTAACGCTGTTTTGACCATGCCTCAGCATAACCGGCCGACTTGACCAGGTAGTGATTGATATCACGGTAGGTATAGTGAAGGAGATCCCCTGATAATTTTCTAAGCTGTAGTTCAGAAGGATACTCAAGCTTTTCATGAACTAATGAGCTATCGTATTGCGCCTTAGCACGAGGGAAGAGCCGGGTCACATAATCTGGATACCAACCACTATGGCGGATAAAGCTGCCAAAACAGTGCGAGAGTCTGGCGGTATCGTAGACACTGTCCTGAGCATTAATTTTTACTATCTCACAAATTGATTCACGAAGTTCAGGGGTGATGCGCTCATCCGCATCTAGCATCAATACCCATTCACAGGTTGCATATCCCTGAGCACGTTGACGCTGAACCCCGTAACCTTGCCAATCGCTCTCAACAAATATCTTGTCGGTATATTTTGCTGCCAATTCAAGGGTATCGTCCTGACTGCCGGCATCCACCACTACAATCTCATCGGCGAAGCTGGCACTTTCCAGACAAGGGGTGATGTTTTCGGATTCATCTTTGACGATCAGTACTATCGATAGTGTGGTCATTAATTCTCTATCCTGTTAATCGCCTCAAAGACATTCTCAACGCTGATATCTTTTAGACAGTTCAGATGGCCCAATGGACAGTTGCGTTTAAAACAGGGGCTACACTCAAGGTTGAGATAGCATACCTCCGCTCTATCAGTCAGTGGCGGCGTATAGTCGGGTGTCGATGAACCATATATGGCGACAAGAGGACGATCAACTGCGGCGGCAACATGCATCAGCCCTGAATCATTACAGACGGTGAGTTTACAGAGTGCTAACAGATCAACCACGTCAACCAGTTCAGTTCTGCCTGCCAGATTGGTGACAGCAGCTCCACCAATATTTTTTATTTTGTCTGTCACCTCCTGATCCTTTTTTGAACCAAAGATCCAGATCTGATATCCCACAGCAGATAGCTGTTGCGCAAGCTTTCCGTAGTAACTGGTTGGCCACTGTTTGGCAGGGCCATACTCCGCACCCGGCATAAATCCGATGACCGGTTTATCGAGATTCAAACTCAACCTCTGCAAAACCCGCTGTTGGTTCTCAGCATCGACTCTCAACTTTGGATAGGGCGTTTCTGGAGGAAGGTGTCTGTTGCGCTCCAAACCAAGAGCGACGTAACGCTGTACCGTCTGGGTTAGAACCTTTTTGTCGAGACGACGAATGTCGTTCAACAATCCAAAACGCATCTCACCACGATAACCTGTGCGCATTCTGGCTTTGGCAAACCATGGAACCAGTGCCGCCTTTAAGGAGCGAGGGATCACAATGGCATGATCATAGCCATTTTTCCGTAGTGCTTTACCAATCTGCCTACGCAGACCAAAGGCAAACTCTCCATGAGCAACAGGTAGCGGGATCGTCTCATTAACCTGATCCATCCGATTTAGGATTGGCAATGACCATTCAGGCGCTAAGACATCAATGGTGCAATCTGGTTTCTGATTTTTGAGCGCCATAAACAGAGATTGCGCCATCACCATATCGCCAATCCAGGAAGGTCCGACAATGAGGTATCTGTCTGCGCTCTGCATCTTAGTTACGGTTAGTCGGTGATCGACCGGACAATCTCTACATTGGTACGTAGATGTTGTGGATTGATAGTCCCAACAATCACACTATCCACAGCAGGCTGTTCGAACAGAAAGCGGAATGCACCCTCTATTCCACCGCCACCGGCTGTTGTGTCAGCATGTCCACTCTGAAGTCCTTTTTTAATCACCACCCCTTTATTAAGCTCTAGAGCCCTTTTCAGGACCGGAAGCTCATCGGTATAGGCGGGATTGTAGGTTGCCATAACCACATCCATATTCTCGACACACCAGAGACCACCTTCAACCGTCTTGGTCGACATTCCAACCGCTTTTATGAGTCCACGCTGTTTTAACTCCTGCAGCGCATCACAGACCGCTTCGTTTTGAATAATATCCATATCATTACCATCGGAGTGCACCAGCACCATGTCGATAAAATCTCGCTTGAGTCTCACAAGAGTTCTCTCGACAGTCGCAACTGTTGTCTGGGCACTAAAATCGAAATGAGACTGACCATCGATAAACTCTTCACCCACCTTACCGACAATGACCCAGTCATTTCTGTTCGGTAGTAATTTTCCTAGACGCGCTTCACTATTGCCATATGAGGGGGCAGTATCGAGCGTATTAATTCCCAACTCCTGTGCCAGCTCAAACAGATCGATGACCGCTTTATCATCTGGAATTTTAAAACCGGTTGGATACTTCACCTGCTGGTCGCGACCTATTTTGACAGTGCCTAGACCGAGCGGTGACACCTTGATTCCTGTTTGCCCCAAATCCCGTAATTTCATTCGACTAACTTTCACTCCAGCGGCCCTCTTCCTGCCATGGGAGAGGTGCCTGTTCTGCATGCTCCAGATCCAGAGCACCCTCACCCTCTGACGGCATCACAGAGTGCCTCTTAAGCTGCGCCATAATCTGATCGGCAAGCAGAGGTGCAAAAGCGAGCTTGGTGGGCCATGCAGTGATCACCCCGTTGTTGAAATCGACATAGGGATTCTCAGGACGGCTGCCATCGGATGTCTTCACTTCAGCCCGATCGACAACCAGGGTAGACCACTCGGTTTTGCTAAAATCGATCCACGGCAACAATTCTGAAACCTCTCTCCTACCCGTCTCGATCTGCTCATCTCGACTTTTTCCTACGCCACTCTCTGAGAGTGCCCCCCCCAGATACCAGACCATCTCTCCATGACCGTCTCGGTGTGAGGTGATGGTCAGGCGTGGCGATGAACTGGCGCCAAGGCAGTGGGCAAAAATGGGATGTTGAATGCCGCCACCACGACCCATCACCATATGAAGAGGACGACGCTGCATGGAGGGTGTTGTTTGTCCCATCTTCAGTAAAATCTGTTCAGCTCCCTCACCTGCAGTGATGACAATAGCCCCAGTTTTAATCTGCTGCTCACCAGACTGCAAAAGCCAGCCCTCTTCGCCACCAAGATGATTAAATTTTAAATCTTCGCTATCGATATGGAAAATATAATCACTGTAGGGCTTGGCTAACGCTTCAACTAACGATGCGGTATCGAGTACCGGTTCATCAAGTTGGTAAAGTTGCCCCCTGAATTTAGGGCTTTTGAAGGCATCAGGATAGTCAGCCACTTTAAGTGACGCTGTACGACTGCGCATCAGTTTACTGGCAAAGAATCCTGCCATGCGTGAGGTCACTTTCTGGGTTGACCAGAGATATTGATGATTGGATAGGATCTTAACCTCACTTAGATCGATCTCCCCCTCACCTTCCAAACATGCGCGCCAGCGAGCGGGCATCTTAGAGACCGCTTGAGCAGCGGCGTTCATCTGACCGGAAAGTGCATACTTGGTACCGCCATGAATAATGCCCTGAGCATAGCGGGTCTGTCCTGCTCCAAGTTTTTTTGATTCGAGCAAGATAGTGTTATATCCAACTTGCCGTAGGCGATTAAGAGTCCATAGGCCCGAAATACCACCGCCTAAGATTACAATATCTAGCTGTGATTCATTTAGCATGAGCGCTTAACAGAAATTTATACCGCACGTAAATTATCGTCAGAAAATCAAGTTGACGTAAAAATATAGTTTCTATGCTGTCTGTTAGCATTACCATAATCATATTCAGCAAACTGCGAATAGTGAATTTTCTTTCCCTTTCTTAAAAAGAATCCATCATAGCCAATACCGCTTAAAAATTTAAAAATCTCACCTTTCTCTGCTTCAGCGTGATGACATTCAAATAAAAGTGTCGGTTTGTATTTTAATAGCGTCTCTTCAGCTCCACGAAAAACATCTATTTCATGACCTTCGACATCGGCCTTGATAAAAGCTATATCTGTAAGTGACTCTCTTTTCACATATTCATCCAGGGGAATCCTGTGTACCGTTACCTGCTCCAAACCATCTTGCGGGGTAAATGAGGCTCCTCCACAACCAACCTCTGTGCGATATAAGGTCTCATCCCCCGATTTATCAGAGAGTGCAAAATTCACAACAGTCACATTTGGAAGCGTGAAACTTTTTGCTAAATCGTTTAAATGGCTTTCTAGTTCAGGTTGGGGTTCAAATGCAATCACACGTCCATCAGAACCGACAACTTTAGACATCCAGTAGGAGTATATCCCTTTATTAGCTCCCACATCTAAAACTGTTTTTCCCAATAAATTCTGAGCAAGTAGATATTTCACATCTCCAGACTCTTCCGAGGTCAGGCGATAACGCCAAAACTTCTGGAACATATGAAATTTTTCACCAATATTCATCGCTGTATATTCATCCTTTAATTAGGCTGTTCACTACTTGAGCGAATTATCTCAATAATTCCAGTAGTCG
Source organism: Gammaproteobacteria bacterium (assembly GCA_026193675.1). Classification (GTDB taxonomy): domain Bacteria; phylum Pseudomonadota; class Gammaproteobacteria; order Thiohalomonadales; family Thiohalomonadaceae; genus JAOTST01. Next base: position 6,204 of record JAPHSO010000378.1, read on the forward strand.
ATACCTTATCGACAAAGCTCATCACCTCAACACGGCCACCCGAAGCACGTACACAGTCACCACCGGGAATTTTCATCGGATCGTTGTCGCCACCTTTTACAAGTATATCGGGCTGAGTGTTACAGATGAGGCGAGTGGGTGTGTCTTCATCAAAACCGACCACCCAGTCAACACATTCCAGAGCGGCCAAGACACGCATACGATGGAGCTGTGAATTAACGGGTCTCTCGGGCCCTTTAAGTCGGCTGACTGAAGCATCATCATTCACTGCAACGATGAGGCGATCGCCAAGGCGAGCCGCCTCTTCAAGGTAGGTGACATGGCCGGTATGCAGAATATCGAAACAGCCGTTGGTCATCACCACGGTCTCATGATGTGCCTTTGACTCCTGTACCAGTGCAACCAGACGCTCTTCATCGACCATACCCAGCTCCATCTCATTAAGCTCTCGCATTGCTCTGCGAAGCTCGGGAATGGTGACGGTGGCTGTACCCAGCTTGCCAACCACCACACCTGCAGCAAGATTTGAGAGGATAGTCGCGTTCTCAAACGATTCACCAGCAGCCAAAGCGACAGCAAGTGCAGAGATAACCGTATCGCCAGCACCGGTCACATCAAAGACATCACGCGCCTTGGTCGGTATGTGGATAGGGGGCTTGTCGGCTTGAATCAGCGTCATCCCCTGCTCGCTACGAGTAATCAGCAGCGCTTCAAGTTCCAGCTCCTGACGTAACGCCTCACCTTTGCTTTCGATCTCATCCTCATCGGCACAGTGGCCAACAACGGCTTCAAATTCACTGAAATTCGGGGTGATTAGTGTTGCGCCACGATAGTGTGAAAAGTCGCTCCCCTTGGGATCTACAACAACTGCACAGTTTGCAGCTTTGGCCATTTCGATCATCTTTGGGGCATCCCGTAACGCACCCTTGGCATAATCGGAGAGGATCACGACTTGAGCCTCGTCTAACTCTGCTGCAAATTTATTCAGCAGTCCTGCACCATCATAGCCGACAAAGCCATCTTCAAAATCGAGACGAATAAGCTGCTGGTGACGGCTCATAACACGAAGTTTGGTAATCGTGGCGGAGTCGGTCAGACGTTCAAAGTGACACTCAATATTTTCGTGTTGCAGACTGGTCTCAAGTGAATCTGCCGCCTCATCATTGCCGGTTAGACCGACAACCGAAGCCCTGGCCCCAAGGGCGGCGATATTGAGTGCAACGTTTCCGGCACCACCGGCACGTTCGTCAATATCATTAACGTGTACCACCGGAACCGGCGCCTCAGGAGAGATTCGAGAGGTGTTGCCAGACCAGTAACGATCAAGCATCAGATCACCCACGACTAAAATCTGAGCAGAGAGGGTGTCTGGAATCTGGGCAATCTTCATTTAATTTGAATTATTTCCTGTAACTATTCGGATTGCCTCTAATTAGGCTCCAAATCAGGGCAAAAAATGTGAGTTTACAAGTGTAAATGACCATTTTTGAACGTAGAGTTGGAGTTAATGAGGAGTGAGCCGGGCAGTTACTAATCGGTTAGTTGGTATTCAGCGCCACAATAGGGGCACTTCGCCTCTCCGCTTTTCTCAATATCAAGAAAGACACGTGGGTGGGCATCCCATTTAGAGTCCTGCGGCATCGGGCAATGTAATGGTAGGTCAGAGCGACGCACCTGAAAATGTGTCTTCACCTGATTCTCTTTTGCTTGTGCCTGACTCATGGTTAGCCTCCGTTGGTGTGGCTCAGCCAGTCGGGATGATTATCACGGCGACCATGTACCTGATCGAAATACATCGACTGTAACTTTTCTGTAATTGGACCACGTTTACCTTCACCAATCTGACGATTGTCCACTTCACGGATCGGCGTCACTTCAGCCGCAGTACCTGTGAAGAATGCCTCATCGGCAATATAGACCTCGTCACGAGTGATACGCTTTTCGCGAACCTCAATACCGAGCTCTTTGGCAAACTGGAAGATGGTGTTGCGGGTGATCCCATCAAGTGCAGAGGTAAGGTCTGGCGTAAAGATGATCCCATCACGAATGATAAAGATGTTCTCACCACTACCTTCGGTCACATAACCTTCGTTATCAAGCAGCATCGCCTCATCGTAACCGCCGCCGATCGCCTCTTGCAGCGCCAGCATTGAATTCATGTAGTTGCCGTTGGCCTTGGCCTTACACATGGTGATGTTGACATGGTGACGGGTATAGGAAGAGGTGCGAATACGAATCCCCTTCTCCAGACCTTCAGCGCCGAGGTAGGCACCCCAGTGCCACGCTGCAACCATCACGTGAACCTTCAGGTTATCGGCACGCAGCCCCATCCCCTCAGAGCCGTAGAAACACATTGGACGGATATAGGCGGAGTCTAGATTGTTCTGCGCCACCGCATCAAGCTGAGCCTGATTGATGGTCTCTTTATCAAACGGCATCGGCATCTGCAGAATATGGGCAGAGCGGAATAGACGATCGGTGTGGTCCTGCAGGCGGAAAATCGCCGCCCCCTTATCGGTCTTGTAGGCGCGTACGCCCTCAAAAACACCCATACCGTAGTGCAGGGTGTGGGTCAGCACGTGGGTCTTCGCCTCACGCCAGGGAACCATCTCACCATCAAGCCAAATAACGCCGTCTTGATCGTCCATCGTCATTGTCTATTCTCCAACTCTCATCAGACGCTGCCAAACCTGGATAACGCCCTCTCGTAATTCATTAAACTGTTCACCACTCACTACCGCCGGCTGCTGTTGCAGGCTCAAACGGTGTGCACAGGCACGATATTGTCGATAGGCATCGGCCAGAAGCTCTGCCTCGTCACTGCTGATAATTTCACACTGCGACATCGTCTCCAGCAGGCGAATATTGTCGCTCCACTTGAGAAGTTCTGGATAGGTATAAGCCCACCCTAGAACACCGTATTGCACCATAAATTCGATGTCAGCGATACCGCCTCTATCCTGTTTTAGGTCAAATTTGTCACTCTTTCCGCCCCCTTCACCCTTGGAAAGTGAGTTACGCATCTTTTCACGCATATCGACCACTTCCGCCAGTAACTTTTCATGATCACGCTGCTGACCAAGAATCTCGGCACGGATCTCATCAAACTGGCGATGCAGATCTTCATCTCCAGCCACA
>JAPHSO010000310.1 GCA_026193675.1 Gammaproteobacteria bacterium
AATACGGTGATAACGCAGTTTAGCGATATCATACTCATCACGGCCAATACCACAACCCAGCGCAGTAATCAGGGTTCCAACCTCTTGTGAAGAGATCATCTTGTCAAAACGGGCCTTCTCCACATTAAGGATTTTTCCTTTCAGAGGGAGAATGGCCTGATTTTTACGATCACGCCCCTGCTTGGCTGAACCTCCTGCTGAATCACCCTCCACAATATAGAGTTCTGATAGAGCCGGGTCTCGCTCCTGGCAGTCTGCCAGTTTGCCTGGTAGGCCGGCGATATCAAGAGCCCCCTTACGACGGGTCATCTCACGAGCCTTTCTAGCAGCATCGCGCGCTCTGGCTGAATCTATCACCTTGCCGGCAATCACTTTGGCATCAACCGGATTTTCTAACAAAAAGTCCTGGAATTTTTCAGCAACTAAAGACTCAACAACACCTTTGACCTCTGAAGAGACCAGTTTGTCTTTTGTCTGTGAGGAGAATTTTGGATCCGGTACTTTAACAGAGAGAACCGCTGTTAGGCCTTCTCTGGCATCATCACCTGTAGGGGTCACTTTCGATTTTTTTGCCAGACCTTCAGACTCAATGTAGTTATTCATGGTACGAGTCAAAGCTGCTCTCAGACCGGCCAGGTGAGTGCCACCATCTCTTTGTGGAATATTATTTGTATAGCAGAAGATATTCTCCTGATAGACATCACTCCACTGCATTGCCACCTCAACAACGATGTCATCTTTCTCTGAAACAGAGTGCAGTACATCAGAGTGTATTGGATGCTTGTTTCGATTCAGATGCTCTACAAAGGCACTGATTCCACCCACATATTCAAATACATCCTCTTTTCCGTCACGCTCATCACTTAACTCAATCTTAACACCTGAATTAAGGAAAGAGAGTTCACGAAGTCTTTTTGCCAAAATATCGTAGTGGAATACTGTTTGAGTGAAAATTTCAGAGCTTGGTTTGAATTTAATTTTGGTACCGGTTTCGCTTGTTGTTCCAACCTCCTTGAGTGGATCCTGAGGATCCCCTAGAACATAGTTTTGGCTATATTTTTTGCCATCTCTTTTGATTGTCAATGTTAGCGCTTCAGAGAGGGCATTTACCACCGAAACACCAACGCCATGTAGGCCACCGGAAACCTTATAGGAGTTATCATCAAACTTACCACCTGCATGAAGTACGGTAAGAATGACCTCGGCTGCGGAAACTCCCTCCTCTTCATGCATATCAACAGGGATCCCTCGACCATCATCTGATACAGAGATCGAATTATCGCTGTGGATAACCACCTTTACACTGGAGCAGTGCCCAGCAAGCGCCTCATCAATGGAGTTATCAACCACCTCAAAAACCATATGGTGAAGACCAGTACCGTCATCGGTATCACCAATATACATCCCTGGTCTTTTACGAACGGCATCAAGCCCTTTTAAAACCTTAATATTTGAGGAGTCGTAGCTCTGTTCTGCCATGCTATTCCTTATCCTATATACAGCAAATTTGATTGAAAATTATAACAGCTATTGTAACATCTCGGTGACTAAACCTTGTTTCACGTGAAACAATTTCTCACCGTCCATTAAAAATTTTGTAACGTCAACCAGGTCTGTCGCTGTGACAAATAGCTGGAGACCTAACTCTCTAACCAGTTCAAATAGTAGTTCTACATTCTGATTATCTAACTCAGCAAATATATCATCCATTAAAATAACCGGATCAGTCTCCGTATTGACACGAAAATGGATCAATTGAGCTACCGTAAGCAGGATTTGCAGTAGCTTTTTTTCACCTCTAGATAGAAGCTCCCTAATAGGTACAGAATCTAATGTGATTCTAAAATCTGCTCTATGGGGTCCCTGATGTGTAAATCCCCGCTCCATATCCTGGCCCCTACTATCATTGAGTGCACTGAGGAGGGTGACCCCCTTCTTCCAACCGGCATGGTAGTCAATTTGTAATTTATCTAATTCCAGCTCTACTTTAAACCTACCCGATATATCACGCTTAAGTATTTCCAGTATTTGAGAAAACAGCTCACTTCTATAGTTATCAATCGTTTCAGCGTAGCTACAAAGCACTGTATCCCAGTGATCAAGCTTCGCTCCATCTCTATTTCTAAGTAATCTGTTTCTTTGAGCCAGGCTTTTTCTATAATTAGAAATCAGCTCATTATAATCATGTTTCACGTGAAACAATGACCAATCGATAAAAGATCTTCGCTTTTCGGGTGGACCATCTATCAAGTCACACTGCTCAGGTGAAATAGTGAGCTGGGGGAAATAGCTTGCAAGAACAGAAGCTCTATTAATGGTCTCCCGGTTAACTCTTATCTTATAGTGATCGAGATTATTATCCCTCTGCAGTCCAACGCTATAGTTACTTAATCCGGAGACCATCTTCGCAAAGAGGGTAAAACCAGAATGATCTCTATTTACAATACGTGAACTCTTTTTTGTTCTAAATGAGCGTGCAGAGGTGATAAGTGAAAGTGCCTCAATCAGGGAGCTCTTTCCACTTCCGTTACTACCGACTATAAAATTTATAGAGGGGGAGGGGAGAATAGCCCCCTCTTTTAAGTTGCGGATATTTGAGAACTGCAGCTTCTCAATAACCATTATATTTTTATATTCAGATCCTGCTAAATATTATAATTTCATCGGCATAACAACATACTTAACGCCCTCTTCCTGTTTAGAAAGTATGAGACAGCTGCTGTCACTATTTGTAAACCTGATAACAATTTTCTCATCAGAAAGGGCGTTTAGGGCATCTATCAGGTATGAGACATTAAAACCAATTTCCAGCTCTTCCTGATATGGATAGTCAACCTCAAGCTCCTCCTCAGCCTCTTCCTGCTCAGGATTATTGATTGTTAAAGAGAGTTTATTCTCATTAAGCAAGAATCTTATCCCTCTGTATTTTTCATTGGAGAGAACTGATGTGCGAATAAGGGCATGCTTAAGATGCTCTCTATCTGACTCCATAATCTTATTATCATCATTAATTTCTGGAATAACGCGAGTATAGTCAGGAAAGCGACCGTCAATCAGCTTTGCACTAAAAGTGGTGTGATCAAATTTTACCTGAATAAAATTATTATTAAGCGCTATATCACAACCATCATCCGAGTCTGTAAGTAGACGATGAAGTTCAGATACACCCTTTCTTGGGATAATGATCTGCTGCTCACTGATCGATTCTTCAATCTCACTCGACATCAGTGCCAACCTATGACCATCAGTAGCAACACAGGTGATTCTATTTCCTGAGGTCTCAAAGAGTAGACCATTCAGATAGTAACGAACATCCTGATTGGCCATACAGAATTGTGTTTTTTCAAATAACTTTTTTAACATCACCTGGGTGATTGAAAAATTTGTCATCGCAGTGATTGAATCCATTGATGGAAAATCCTGCGGTGGGAGTTGTGTTAGAGAAAATCTACTTTTTGCTGAGCGAACTACCGTTCTATTTTTTTCAATTGAAAAGGATACTAAAGAATCTTCCGGTAGGTTTCTGCAAATATCAGTCAGTTTTCTTGCAGGAAGTGTCAACTCCATAGGTTCATCAACCGGCTTTGCCAATTGAATATCTGTCTTTAGTTGAATCTCTAGATCTGTTCCTGTGAAGGTCGCTTTATCACCTTCGAGCTGAATTAATACATTAGCTAAGATAGGAAGAGTTTGTCTCTTCTCTACAACACCACATATTGCCAAAAGTGGTTTAAGTAGTGCGTCTCTTGGGATTTCAAAGCGCATTTTTTTTATCCTTATATCTTAAATAATATTTTTTAATTTATGTTTAGTAGTGATAGTAGTGCCTGTTAGCATCTAGTTAAAACATCTATTTTATTACTAATATCAATAACTTAACTTCTTTATAAACAGCTTAGGTTGTTGAGAGAGAGCTGTGGATAACTTGTATGTAAAATTTTCATTATTCTGAATATTAAACTTATCCACAACTTACTAATATCATGTTGTGATAATCCTCAACAGATTATCATAATCTTCATCGATCATGGGATCTGACTCCCTTAATTCGTTGACTTTTCTACAGGCATAAAGAACGGTGGTATGGTCTCTTCCACCAAAGGCCTCACCAATTTCGGGTAATGAATGACTGGTTAGCTCTTTGGTCAATGCCATTGCGATCTGTCTTGGTCGAGCAATAGAGCGAGATTTCTTTTTTGAAAGAATCTCCGCAACTCTTATCTTAAAATACTCGGCAGCACTCTTTTGAATATTGTCGATGGTAACCAGTTTGGCCTGAATAGCCAGATGGTCACGCAATGCCTCTTTAGCAAAATCGAGGGTGATCGCCTCTCCACGGAATTGGGCATTTGCATTAACGCGGCTAAGAGCACCTTCAAGTTCACGTATATTGGAACGAACATTATTGGCAATGAAGAATGCGACATCATCGGGAAGATTAAACTTTGACTGATTAGCCTTTCGATGAAGAATAGCGACACGGGTCTCAAGCTCAGGGGGATCAATCGAGACAGTTAAACCCCAACCTAAACGAGACTTTAGTCTCTCCTCAAGATTTTTAACGCCCTTGGGAAAAGTGTCGCAGGTGAGGATGATCTGCTTCTGTCCCTCAAGTAGTGCATTAAATGTGTGGAAAAACTCCTCCTGAGAGCGCTCTTTTCCGGCAAAGAACTGAATATCATCAATAAGAAGGGCATCAAGTGAACGGTAATACTTTTTAAACTCATTCATCTTATTGTGTTGCAGCGCTTTAATCATATCTGCAACAAATCGTTCCGAATGGAGGTAGACCACCTTGGCCTGTGGATTAACACTTTTAATTGAGTGCCCAATGGCATGCATCAGGTGAGTCTTGCCCAATCCGACACCGCCATATATAAAAAAAGGGTTATAAGCCGTTCCGGGGTTTTCGGCGACCTGCAGAGCAGCAGCCCTGGCAAGTTGATTTGATTTACCCTCAACAAACTGATCAAAAGTGTAGTGGGTGATGAGACTGCTGCGATATCCAGAAGATTGTTGTACGGGTGTCTGCTCAGTACGAGCCTCAACAGAAACACTTTTTTTGCGATTACCAACAATAAAGGTTACCTGGGTAAGATCTCCTGAAGAGACCTGAATGAGGATTCTCTCAATCTCTTCACGGTATTTAGAAACAACCTGATCTTTAACAATAGGATTGGGTGCAAAAATCTGTAGTACAGAGTTATTGATCTCTGCCTGAAGTGGTGCAATAAGAAAACTGAACTGTTGTGGATCGACAACCTCTTTCAGACGTTCCAGACACTGTTTCCAAATATTGTCAGACATTAATTTTAGATTTATCTCAGTTTTTAGAAAGAAGGATAGCTGCAAAAACAGGCAGAAAATAGAGAATTAGACTCTGCCAGAGAGCGACAGATTCTACATCTCTTTATAGAAGTTATCCACAGGCTGAGACAGGGTTTGAGTAGATAATTACCAAGACTTAAATATTTGAAAAATCTAGAATCTATTTGACTTCTATAGTCCTTTTCTCGTAGAATTCGCCGTTTTCCCGAATATATCAACAGATTGGATTTTAGCGATGAAAAGAACTTTTCAGCCAAGTAACCTGAAGCGTGCAAGAACCCACGGTTTTCGTGCAAGAATGAGTACCGTTGGTGGCCGCAAGGTCATTAAGGCTCGCCGTGCAAAAGGCCGCGCTCGTCTATCTGCCTAACTTGATAGAAGGGGGCGGCAGAGAGGAAGGGGATAGTGGGGAGTGTCATTTCCCCTTTCCAACCTCATTTAGACTGCTACGCCCCTCCCAATATCGAGCCCTGTTTAAGGGTGGCAAACGGATCAATAGCAAGGGTTTGACATTAATAGTTAAACCTAACGGACTTCAAACTCCACGTTTGGGCATGACAATTCCTAAACGTTTGGTTAAGAGGGCCGTTGATAGAAATGCAATAAAGAGACGAATTCGCGAAAGCTTTCGCCTTTACCAGCATAAACTAGATGCTGTTGATGTTGTTGTTATGGCAAATTCCGGAATTTCGAAGCTCACAAACCTTCAGGTCTCTGAACTTATTAATCCACTCTGGCAAAAAGTTGCAAAAATAAAATGGGAAGACTCTTAACAGCTTTAATAGCAGTCTACCGTTATATCCTTAGCCCATTTCTGGGAAGCAACTGCCGTTTTCATCCCACCTGTTCCCACTATGCCCAGCAGGCTATTCAGCAGCATGGCGCAGGTTATGGGGTCTGGTTGTCTGTTCGTCGCATATCTCGATGTCACCCGTGGCATCCAGGTGGAGAGGATCCGGTACCAACGCCGAAATTACGTCCCTATCAATTTCACTCAAAACAAGAATCTAAATAAATTATGGATTTCCAGCGCCTTCTCCTCTTTGCAGGACTATCTTTTACCCTTCTAATGATTTGGGAGGCGTGGCAAAACGACTACGTGCGACCGCAACAGCAGGCTCAAGAGATAGCACAAAATTCAGCTGCTAATCGTAGTCAGGATCTTCCAGGTCTTCCGAAAGTTGATGCACCCGCAACCGTAGCCGATGCCCCAGCGGCCATAGTGCAGCAGGTTAAGAGTAGTCAGCGTATCTCTGTTGTTACAGATGGCTATAATCTTGAGATTGATACTCTGGGCGGAGATCTTCGTCGAGTCGATCTTGTTAACTATCCCATTTCAAAAGATGAGCCCAATTCACCGTTTCGCTTGATGGATGATGAAGGTGTCGCCTTTTTTGCGCAGTCTGGTCTGCTAACAGTTGATGGCGATAGTAAAGACTCACCAACCCATCATGATATATACACTGCGGCACAGAGTAGTTACTCACTAAAAGAGGGTGAGGATAGACTTGATGTTGAGCTGACCTGGAAGGGTGATAATGGTCTAGAGGTGACAAAAGTCTATCGTTTCCATCGTGGTAGTTACCTGATCGATGTCGATTATAAGATTAACAATGGTGGTGAGAGTAAGTGGCAGGGGCATCTCTATCATCAGCTTCAACGTCAGCAACCAACTGATGAGAACAATATGTTTATGTACACCTATACTGGTGGTGTGCTCTATACCGATGCTGAGAAGTACGAGAAGATCACCTTTGATGATATGGCCAAGGGCAATATCAGCCGTACAAATACAGGCGGCTGGGTTGCGATGATTCAGCACTATTTTCTTGGTGCCTGGATTCCTCCGCAGCAGGAGAATATTAACTACTACACCAAAAAGGGCTCAAATGAGCGATTTATCATTGGTGGCGTGGGGGACAAGCAGACCATCAATAGTGGTGAGAGTGTGATTCTTAAAGGCCAGCTATTTGTTGGGCCTAAACTTCAGAGCGCGCTTGAAGAGACAGCACCTGGATTGGAGCTAACGGTCGATTACGGTTTCCTTACCATTATCGCCAAACCACTCTACTGGATGCTCGATTTCATCCATAGCTTTGTCGGTAACTGGGGTTGGGCGATTATCTTCCTGACAGTTCTTATTAAGGCGGTCTTTTATAAGCTCTCCGAAACCAGCTATAAATCGATGGCCCATATGCGCAAGGTCCAGCCAAAACTGGTGACTATGAAGGAGCGCTATAAGGACGACAAACAGGGTATGAATCAGGCGATGATGAAGCTCTATAAAGAGGAGAAGATAAACCCTCTGGGCGGTTGCCTGCCGATTCTGGTGCAGATGCCGGTCTTCATCGCCCTCTACTGGATGTTGATGGAGAGTGTAGAGATGCGCCAGGCGCCATTTATGCTCTGGATTCAGGATCTCTCAATCGCCGATCCATACTTTGTGCTACCACTGATTATGGGTGCCACCATGATGATTCAGCAAAAGCTCAATCCAACACCGATGGATCCAACACAGGCGAAGGTGATGATGGTTCTACCGATTGTCTTTACCGTCTTCTTTGCCTTCTTCCCCGCAGGACTCGTTCTTTACTGGGTGGTCAATAATGCGCTGTCAATTCTGCAGCAGTGGTATATCACCCGTATTGTTATCGCCGAAAAATAGATAACAATCTCGAAATTGATTAAGGGCGTAGGGTTTCCACTCTACGCCTTTTTTTGTTGAAATAGAGCCATGAGTGATTTGACCAACCAGACCAATACAACAACGGAGACCATTGTCGCATTGGCGACACCACCAGGTCATGGAGGCATTGGGGTGATTCGGATATCGGGTTCACTAGCGGGTAAAGTTGCTGAACAGGTTCTGGGACACATTCCCAAACCACGCTATGCCGAATACACCCCTTTTACCGGGGAAGATGGTGAGATGATTGATGAGGGGATTGCCCTCTATTTTCCATCTCCAAACTCATTTACTGGCGAGGATGTTCTTGAGCTGCAGGGGCATGGTGGTCCTGTTGTTATGGATCGAATTCTCTCATCCATTCTTAAAGATGGTGAAATCAGGGCGGCTAACCCGGGGGAGTTCTCTGAACGTGCATTTCTTAATGGCAAGATGGATCTGGCCCAGGCAGAGGCAATTGCAGACCTGATTGAGGCAAGCAGTGTTGAGGCTGCTAAGTCGGCACTCAGATCGCTACATGGTGAATTTTCACAAAAGATCGACACGTTGGTAGAAAAGCTAACGGAGCTAAGAATCTATGTTGAGTCAGCGATAGATTTTCCTGAAGAGGAGATCGATTTTCTTGCTGATGGCGAGGTGCAACAGCGATTGACCGAGGTGACTGACAAGCTAAATCAGGTTCAGCGGTCGGCCAAACAGGGAAACATTCTCCGTGAGGGGATGAATGTTGTGCTTGCAGGCCAACCCAATGCCGGGAAGTCGAGTCTTCTTAATGCCCTGGCGGGAGAGGAGAGCGCAATAGTGACCGATATAGCCGGAACGACCCGCGATCTGCTCAAGCAGGAGATCAATATTGATGGGATGCCGCTGCATATTGTCGATACCGCAGGCCTTAGAACCAGTAGTGATCCTGTTGAGCAGGAGGGGATCAGGCGTGCCTGGCAGGCGATAGAGGGGGCCGATCGAGTTCTTCTACTCATCGATGACCGTAACGGTTTCAGTGATCAGGATGAGCAGATTATTGAGCAGCTGCCAGATGGGATGGGGGTGACTGTTATTCATAATAAAATCGATCTCACCGATTCATCTCCATCCATTGATGAGAGTGGAAATCGCGCTCGTGTTGCACTGTCAGCGAAAAAGGGTATCGGTATCGATATTCTTAAAAGCCATATCAAGGAGAGCATGGGTTATCGGGGCCATGGTGAAGGGAGTTTTATGGCAAGACGTCGCCACCTTGAGGCGATTAACCGCGCGCAGCACAATCTCAATTTAGGTCAGCGGTTGCTAGATCAGGGTAGTGGAGAACTGCTCGCAGAGGAGTTGCGTCTGGCTCAGATTGCTCTGGGAGAAATTACCGGGGAGGTAAGCTCGGATGAGCTGCTGGGTAAAATATTCTCAAGTTTCTGTATTGGTAAGTAGAAAAGATTAATTAAGACCTATTTGCTAAAGCCATGTTCAGCCCAAATTCGGTGCAGGGTTCCATCTTTAACCATCTCATTAAGAGAATCATTTAGTGGCTGAATAAGGTGCTCATTTTTCTTATGAAGCAGATGATGAATCGGTTGGTTCACCAATGGTGGTTCAGCTGCATATATCTCTCTATAACCAAAGACATCAACCAGGCGCTTCCCCTCAAACTGGTTGAGAATGGCGATATCAACCTGGCCGTTATGAACCAGACTAAGAGCCGATGCGGCATCGTTTGTTAGAATGGTTTGTGGATGATTTTGCAGCTTGTTAACAACGAACTTAAAACTTCCGAGAGCGGCAACACTGTAATTTTTTAGTGAAGGCCAGCCATAGACTTTTGGATCAGCCATTTTAGTGAAGGCAGAGAGTCGACTAAACAGGATGGGGGTGGGAACAATAAGCAGATTTTCATGCTGGGAAAGAACATACTTTAAACGCCCAACCTCACCATCAGTGAGCCCATTATTGGCGACAACAATCGACCGATTTCCAGGCAGTCTATTAAACTCAACCTTGATACCAATCCGACGATAGGCCTCAATCAGTACGGGCTCTGTAACACTATTAATTACAGAATTGTCGCGTGATGCCAGAGTAACGGTTGTCTCCCCTGAAACTAAAGGGGTTGAAATAGAAAAGAATACAGTGAGAAGCAGAGTTTTAAGGGGGATTTCTTTAATATTAATCATTTTCATAACATCCTCTCCTTCAGAATAGTGGTAATTGCCCCTGGTAGCAACAGGGATGAATCGGAGGGGCAAAATGTGCTGCTAATCACTCAATGAATACGCTAGAATCTATTTTATTCCCTCTAATTAAAGTTGAAATGCTATGTCACAAATTGAGACGACACGTGGCACCTTCCCCTGGATTCGTAAACGACGTATGCGTCGTGATGAGTTTTCACGACGGTTGATGCGCGAAAACCGTCTAACTACAGATGACCTGATCTACCCAATGTTTGTCCTTGAGGGTACAAATCAACGGGAAAAGGTTGTATCAATGCCTGAGGTGGATCGAGTTTCAATCGATCTGCTGCTAAAAGAGGCGGAAGAGCTGGTTAAGTTAGGGATCCCGATGATCTCGCTCTTTCCGGTTACACCACAGGAGGCAAAAAGTCTGGATGCGGCCGAGGCCTATAATCCAGAGGGCTTGGCTCAGCGAGCTGTTCGTGCCCTGAAGGCTGAATTTCCGGAGCTGGGTGTGATGACCGATGTTGCCCTGGACCCTTTTACCACTCACGGCCAGGATGGCATTATCGATGATAGTGGGTATGTGGTGAATGATGTCACCACCGAGATTCTGGTCAGACAGGCGATCTCCCATGCAGAGGCGGGAGCCGATGTTGTTGGCCCTTCTGACATGATGGATGGTCGTATCGGCGAAATTCGCGAAGGGCTTGAACGCAATGGCCATATCCATACCCGAATTATCTCCTACGCTGCTAAATATGCCTCAAGTTTTTACGGACCATTCCGTGATGCGGTAGGTTCATCAGGTAACCTCGGTGGAGGTAACAAATATACCTATCAGATGGATCCCGCAAACTCAGATGAGGCGCTATGGGAGGTTGCTCTGGATCTGGAGGAGGGGGCCGATATGGTGATGATTAAGCCGGGCATGCCCTATCTCGACATTATTCGCCGCATTAAAGACCAGTTTGGGGTTCCCACCTTCGCCTATCAGGTGAGTGGTGAATATGCGATGCTCAAAGCGGCTTCGATCAATGGCTGGCTCGATGAGCGCAGTGTGGTGATGGAGTCTCTTCTCTCGTTCAAGCGAGCAGGCGCTGATGGCATTCTCACCTATTTCGCCAAGGATGTAGCGGAGTGGTTGGCTGAAGAGTAACTCTTCCCGGTAGTAACGCCCAGAATTTAAAATTAGGAGTAATGACTCATGGCACGTAAAAGTACCGTATTTAGTATGTTTGGCTCTTCGCCAGTCAAGCCATTGCAACAACATATGGAGAAGGTGATTCTCTGTACCAACGAGCTGATTCCATTTTTCAACGCCGCACTGACTCAAGATTGGGAGGAGGCGGCCAAAATTCAGCAGTCTATCTCCAAGCTTGAAAACGATGCAGATGATCTGAAGCATGAACTGCGCATGAAACTTCCCAGCGGGTTGATGATGGCAATGTCCCGCCGAGATCTGCTGGAAGTGCTTTCAATGCAGGATAAGGTGGCCAATAAATCGAAAGATATTGCCGGCCTGATCCTGGGTAGAAAAATGGCGTTCCCCAAGGATATTGGTGAGTGCATTTTAGAGTTGATCCAGCGCAGTGTTGACGCAGCCACACAGGCTCAGACCACCATCAACGAGTTAGATGAGCTGGTAGAAACCGGTTTCCGAGGTCGTGAAGTGGAGCTGGTTGAGGCGATGGTCAACAGGCTTGATGAGCTTGAGAGTGAGTCAGACAAAATTGAAATTAAGGTTCGTGGGATGGTGTTTGAAGTTGAAAATGATCTCCCCCCTATTAACGTGATGTTTATCTATCAGGTGATCGACTGGGCTGGTGAGTTGGCCGATCTGGCGCAACGGGTTGGCAGCCGTTTTGAGCTGATGCTGGCGCGCTAGGGGATAGATAAAGATGGAATATGCAGAAATTTTTATCGCGCTTGCGGTTATCTTTGGTCTATTTATGGCCTGGGGCGTGGGAGCGAATGATGTTGCCAATGCAATGGGAACATCTGTTGGCTCTAAAGCGGTTACCATTAAACAGGCATTTATCATTGCCGCTATTTTTGAGTTTGCCGGCGCCTATCTCGCTGGTGGCGAGGTGACCAAGACGATTCGTAAGGGAATCGTCGATGCTAATGTGCTTTCTGGGAGTCCCGAACTGGTCGTCTACGGTATGCTTGCGGCGCTACTTGCTGCAGCAATCTGGCTACTTGTCGCATCACGCGCCGGGTGGCCGGTCTCCACAACCCATACAATTGTTGGTGCCGTGGTCGGTTTTGCCGCTGTCGGTATCGGTATCGAGGCGGTTCAGTGGGGGAAGGTTGGCTTTATCGTCATGAGTTGGGTGGTCTCACCGGCACTTTCAGGGGTGATCTCCTATTGGCTGTTTGTCAGTGTTCAACGGCTGATTCTCGATACCGATGATCCGTTGCAAAACGCTAAGCGCCTGGTACCGTACTACATCTTTCTGGTTGGCTTTATTATTTCTCTGGTCACCATCTTTAAGGGTCTCAAGCATGTCGGTCTTCAACTATCGGTTATGGAGAGTTACTTGATTGCCGCAGTAGCGGGTATTGTGGTGATGATTATTGGTAAATATTTCATCTCAAAATTAAGCTTCGATCCCGCAGCTGATCGTGACTTCCACTTTGCCAATGTCGAGAAGGTCTTCAGTGTATTGATGGTAGTGACCGCCTGTGCCATGGCGTTTGCCCACGGCTCAAATGATGTGGCCAATGCGGTCGGTCCTCTGGCGGCAGTGGTTGGTATCGCGGAGAGTGGTGAGGTTGCCCAGAAGAGCATCATGCCATCATGGATTCTGCTACTGGGAGGAGCTGGTATCGTTCTTGGTCTGGTCACCTATGGCCATCGGGTGATTGCCACAATCGGATCTGGTATTACAGAGTTGACACCAAGCCGTGGATTTGCGGCAACATTGGGGGCAGCAACCACCGTGGTTATCGCCTCTGGAACCGGTCTGCCCATCTCGACCACTCATACATTGGTTGGAGCGGTGCTTGGTGTGGGTCTTGCGCGTGGAATTGCCTCTCTTGATCTGAAGGTGGTGAGAACCATATTCCTCTCATGGATCGTCACCCTACCAGCCGGAGCAATTTTGGCAATTGCCTTCTTCTTTATGTTGAAAGGGATATTCTCCTAAATGGGTCTGCTCGATTTTGATGCCAAACCAGACGGCTATGGGGTGATGGGTAATCCGATCAGCCATAGTCGATCACCACAGATTCATGCGCAATTTGCTCAGCAGACCAATCAGCGAATCACCTATGAGGCGATTCTGGTTGATCTGGGTGGATTTGAGAATGGGGTGGGTAATTTCCAGGGTAACGATGGCAAAGGGCTAAACGTTACGGTTCCATTTAAAGAGGATGCCTTTCGTCTGGTCGATGAACTCAGTCTGCGCGCCAAACGAGCTGAAGCGGTTAATACCATTAAGATTAACGATGATGGCAGCCTGTTAGGCGAAAATACCGACGGGGTTGGACTGGTCCGAGATCTCAGTAACAACCTCAATTTTTCACTTAAAGGGAAAAACATTCTGGTTCTTGGTGCCGGTGGTGCGGTACGAGGTGTTCTTGCACCACTATTTGAGCATCAACCCTCAAAGATTACGGTAGCAAATCGAACTGTAAGCAAAGCAGAGTCTTTGGCGCTCAGTTTTGGTGATCTCGGCGAGATATCTGCATCTGCATTTGAGCACCTGTCGGGCGCATTTGATCTCATTATTAATGGAACCGCTGCGAGTCTTGCGGGCGAGCTTCCTCCTCTCCCAGATGGTCTTGTGACTAGCGCCACCCTCTGCTACGACATGATGTATGCAGCTAAACCTACACCATTTATGGAATGGGGGAGTGCGCAGGGTGCGGAGTGTGTTTCAGATGGTCTGGGGATGCTGGTAGAGCAGGCGGCTGAATCATTTAAAATTTGGCGTGGCGTTGAACCCGAGACCGGCCCAGTTATCAAACAGATCCGTACTGAGCTGGGAGGAGGATAGAGGCTCCCTTCTCAGGTTGCCAAAGCTATCAGTTTTCCTGTTTCTCAGACTCTTTTTGATAGAGCAGGGTGACATCATTCATGATGGTGAGCATCTTTGCAGCAGATCGACGGATCATCGATGGTGCACTGACCTTTAATGAGTTACTGCCTTCAAACATCTTGAAGTACTTCTCGGCATCAAGCAGAGAGCTCTTTATTTTTCGGGTGTTAATGGGGGAGCTCTTCAGCTCATCTAATGCGGCACGATACTCTTTAATTGCTTCAACATA
>JAPHSO010000155.1 GCA_026193675.1 Gammaproteobacteria bacterium
ACAGGCTTCCAGTGATTGAGCTCTGTGATCTAAATGGATTCTAGGATTTGTGCGCAACCTGATCTCGTAGATAGATGGGTAGCGCGTTGGCTGCAGAAACACCTTCGCCTCGCTCGATAACAGGTGATGCCAGTAACGCAATATCTGCAGCATGTGGGAGCAAAGTAGCATCATAACCATTGAGCAGATCACCTAGACGTTCAATCAATGTCTCCCCATCACTCTGCCAGCCACTGCCAACACCAAACCAGCTCTCTGATTCGGGGAGTTGGGCATTATCAGAGGGAACTACTTGCTCAGCAACCGATTCGCTCATTTCACCACTGTCACTAAAATGGTATCCGGCCCAGTAGATCTCACCCATACGGGCATCAATGGCAGTCAGAATATGCTGCTGTCCACCCTGTCTGTATTGTCTTTTCGCCATCGCTGCAAGGGTAGAGACTGGGACAACAGGAAGGTCGGCTGCAAATGCGAGTCCCTGAATGACTCCGGTAGCAATACGCACGCCGGTGAAGGCACCCGGCCCGCGACTAAATGCGAGACCATCAAGATCGCTTAGTTTCAGTCCGGCATCAGCCAGCAGCAGATCAACCATCGGCAGAATAAGTTGGGTGTGCTGACGCGGGGCAATCTCAAACCGCTCAATCACCTCACCATCTAACAGCAGTGCTGCCGAGCAGGCCTCGCTCGCTGTCTCTACTGCGATGAGTTTCATGCGACGGTGCTTAGTTCAGTATCGTCTTCCGGCCTTGGCCATGCGGTGATAATTGCGCTCACCAGAGTTGCCAATGGGATAGCAAAGAATACACCCCAGAAACCCCAAATACCGCCAAAGAAGAGTACCGCTACAATAATCGCAACCGGATGCAGGTTAACCACCTCTGAGAAGAGTAGCGGAACCAGCACGTTTCCATCAAGCGCCTGAATCAACGCATAGACACCCATAATCCAGGCAAACTCTGTGCTCCAGCCAAATTGGAAGAAACCGACAATCGCCACCGGCAGGGTGACTACAGCAGCACCGATATAGGGAACCAGAACCGAGAGACCAACAATCACCCCAAGCAGCACCGAATATTTAAGCCCCATAAAGGCAAAGGCGATGAAGGTGACACCACCTACGATGAGGATCTCCCAGAATTTGCCCCTTATATAGTTACCAATCTGCAGATTTACATCATCCCATACGCGCGAGCTGAGTTTACGCTCTGTGGGGAGAAAGCTGACAAACCAACGCAACAACTGCTCTTTATCTTTAAGGAAAAAGAAGACCAACAGAGGCACCAGAATCAGATAGATAATCAGGGTAAACAGACCCGGGATCGATGAGAGCGAAAGTGACAGTAGATACTGCCCCTGACCGGCAATCTTGGATTGCATCAGCTGAACCAGTTCGTGGATCTGCTCCTCTGTAATAAAGGAGTAGTTCTGTGGCAGCGCCATCAACATCGCCTGCCCACGCTTAAGGTAGTTGGGCAGCTCTCCGATCAGATCTGCTACCTGGCTCCAGAGTAGTGGCGACAGACCAAGGATAAGAAAGGTAAGGCTCGCCAGAAAAATGAGATAGACCAGAACAATGCAGCGATTTCGCTTTGCACCTAAATCGACCAGCTTGCGAATGATCCCCTCTAGCAGGTAGGCCAATACCAGACTGACCAGAACAGGAGTCAGAAAATCGCCAACAATAAGAACTGTTCCCAGACCAAGAACGATTAGAACAGAGAGGAGGATCGCCTGCGGATCAGAAAAATATCGTGTGAACCAATCCTTGAATACGTTCATTGAGATTTAGCTCTCTTCAATCGTCTCACGGGCAGGAACACCAAATTGCTTCTCATAGGTGCGTTCAAAAAGTGCTTCAACATCGTCGATCACCTCTGCAGCGGCACGTCCCTGCATCATATGCTCCGCCATCAGCGCCGAGGTTTCATGCAAAATTTTAGAGCGATCGACCATATGATAGACAGCTGAGAGACGTTTAATACCCGCAACTACACTCTCATCTTCCGGGCGCTCTACAAAGACCGGTTTCTCAATTTGAATATCTCTCGGCTCACAGTTGGCTGCGGTAAATTCAGCAAAGGAGATAAGTTTCTCACGCTCACTATCGGGCAGCTTTTTATAGATCTCAATGAGTTTGGCTTCGCCTGATTCGGCGTTATCGTTCTTCTGTTTAATATCAAACATCTTTAACTACTTTGTATTTTCCTGACAATAATCACGGGCAAATTCGAGCAGTGTCTCCATCGCACGGAGACGGAACTTCTGCTTTTGGTGAACAAACGAGAATGGACGGTCGATAGAGTGTTCTAAATCGATGGCAACCAGGGTGCCGAGCAGTAGCTCTTTGTTGATCGTTGCACGTGACAGGATCGAGATCCCCATGTCAGCTTCAACCGCCCCCTTAACCGCCTCAGGACTTCCAAGCTCCATCACCATATTCATCTCGCAGGCATCAATCCCTTCAAGGGCCAGCGCCTCAAACATCACCTCACGGGTTCCCGATCCCTCTTCACGGCAGATATAGGGAAAATCAAGCAACTTGGCGATTGGCACACTCTTCTCACCGGCCAGTGGATGACCCGGGGGAACCGCAAGCACCATATGATCGCTACGACACTTCTCAACCACCAGATTCTTATTGGTTACCGGCGCCTCGACTACACCTAAGTCAATGACATTGTTCTCGATCATTGAAACGATGCCATCGGTATTGGCCACCTGCAGACGAATATTCACATCGGGATATTTAGCCTTAAAGTCACCCAGCAGAGAGGGCAGCATGTACTCAGCGATGGTGGTACTGGCACCAATCATCAACACACCGCTCACCTCACCGGTCAGATCACGCACCGCATTCTCCATCTCTGAGTAGAGGACAAAGATCTTGTCGGCATACTCAAAGACACGCTCACCCGCCTCGGTAAGGCTGATGCGGTTGTGGGTTCTATCAAATAGACGGGTATTAAAATACTCCTCCAACTGCCGCACCTGGAAGGTGACTGCGGGCTGAGTCATGTGCAGCGTTTCTGCCGCCTTGGTGAAACTCAACAGGCGCGCAACGGTGTGAAAAACTTGTAATCGACGGTCAGCCATAAGGTCTCCGATGGCAAATCTATTTGCCATTTAAATTATTTATGCAAAATCAGTCGGCTTTATACCATAAGATGATAATTTATTGAATAGGCCATAGAGGATACTAATGGTCAACGGTGGTGCGGGGTTTCGGCTGTTTTCTCTCTATATTTTATACAGACACTCTAAATAATTTTGCTCATCGGGAGCTTTGCCCGAACGCTGTGCATTCCACATCGCCTCTCCGAGACACTCCATCATCTGATGTTCAGCCTGGTGGTGATCTTCTCGCTGAGAGAGCTGCTGGTGCAGCAGGGCAATCCCCGTCGGCCTATCGGTTGAGACCTGCTCGCGGATCGCAATGTGCATCCCCATATGCAGAAATGGATTGGACTGTCCTTGATCGACATTAAAGTCGGCATCAATGGTCGCCTCCCCCGCCTCGAGCAATTTGTGATACTCGGGGTGTAGCTGTACCACCTCGGCAATCATCAGCTCCAGCGATGTCAGTTGTTGCTCTGTCTGCGCCTTCTGCCAGGCATCGTAGTAGGCACGACGCAGCTCATTTCGATCATTTCCAAACATCAGTCGATCACCTTATCTTTATATTCGCAGAGATCTTCGATCACACAGGCGGCACATTTGGGTTTGCGGGCAACACAGATATAGCGACCATGCAGAATCAGCCAGTGGTGGGCATCCAGTTTGAATTCAGGGGGGATAAACTTGAGCAGCTTCTGCTCTACCACATCAACATTCTTACCTGGAGCAATTTTGGTTCGATTAGAAACCCGAAAGATATGGGTATCAACCGCGATAGTCGGGTGCCCAAAGGCGGTGTTGAGCACCACATTGGCGGTCTTGCGTCCCACTCCCGGCAACGCTTCAAGTGAAGCGCGATCATCGGGCACTTCGCTTCCGTGCAGATCCATCAGCATTTTGCAGGTTTTGATCACATTGGTCGCCTTGCTGTTAAACAGGCCAATCGTTTTGATGTACTCCTTCAGTCCATCTTCACCCAGTGCATAAATCTTCTCAGGGCTGTTGGCGACAGGATAGAGTTTAGCGGTCGCTTTGTTAACCCCCACATCGGTCGCCTGTGCCGAAAGGATCACCGCCACCAGTAGCTCAAATGGAGTCTCATAATTGAGTTCAGTGGTCGGTTCGGGATTCTCATTTCTCAGTCGAGTAAATATCTCGGTACGTTTCTCTCTGTTCATGCAACATATTCTACAATAGGAAAGCTCTTTAGCTCTCCCCTCAATAGGGGGCAAAAGTGTCAATTACTATCAAAACAGCCGGTTATTTGTCAGAATGTCCGCTCATTAATATTCATTCATGAGCGAACCAGGATAGAAACTGTGCCACTACTCGATACCCAAACCCTGATCATCATTACGGTCATTACGCTCATTCTCACCGCAGGTGCCATTCTGCTCACATGGATGATCAATCGAAAGATGCCTGGTGCCAATCACTGGGCTCTGGGTTACCTACTGATTGCTACTGGCGTTCTGCTACAGGGAACTCAGGAGTTCCTGCATCCGATCATCTCTAAAGGATTTGCCAACCACTCATTTGCTGCCGGATTCTATCTGCTCTGGATGGGGACACGTATCTTTCAGAATAAAGAGGCCCTCTCCCTGCGCTACTTCATTGTGATGCACCTCATGCTGTTGATGATGCTGGTGCTTCTCGGTCTTGATAGTAGTGGTCTGGTTGAACGTACGATTCTGATGTCTCTGCTCCTCGGCTCTATTTCATTTCTGATCTCATTTGATCTTTTACGCGACCGCTCAGACAACAACTTCTCCCACACCGTTATCGGGATTATCTTTGCACTACTCACCATCGCCTTCATCGCAAGAGGGTTTGGCGCAGGAATGATGCCCGAGAGTGGCACCATGGTCTCAGCCGGAAGACACTCCCACATCACCTACCTGTTTGCCATCATCTTCAACATTGTTGTCGCCTTTGGTTTTGTGATTATGCTCACCGAACGACTGGAGAATCGTCTGCGCCATCTTGCCGACACCGACTATCTAACCGGTTTGAACAGTCGTCGTGCTGTAGTTAAAACTGCAGAACGACTCATTTCACGGGGTAACAAAAGTAACAAGCCCACCTCTCTGGTGATGCTCGATCTCGATAACTTTAAAGTGATCAACGACACCTATGGTCACCCTGCTGGAGATGAGCTACTGCGCCATTTTGGCCGCATGATGCGTGACTGTTTCCGACCAGATGATCTTATCGGACGCATGGGGGGCGAGGAGTTTGTAGCTGTATTAGCAGAGACCAAACTTTCTGATGCCTTCGAAGCGGCAGAGCGACTTAGAGCCACCTTTGGCAATAAGCCGGTATTGGTTCATGGTCAGGATATCAATGCCACAGTCAGTATCGGCATCTCCACCACGGAGAGCGGCAGCGAGAACTTCAGTCAACTCTTTAACAGGGCTGACAAGGAGCTCTATCAGGCAAAACAATCTGGTCGTAATCGCATCTCATCCAAACTGAGAGATGACGACCTCGAAATCCAGGAACCACTCGCTTAACACTCCTTTGGCTCACGCTTACAAAGCCGCACTACAGCAACTCGATAGCCTGCTATCAGAATCAGTTTCTCTCTGGCGTCCGCAGCCCTATAAAGAGAGAAGGGCTGAATGGTCCACCCAACGACCTGAACTGACCGAGGCACTACTGCAACTTTCCGACAGTGAGCTTGCGGTGTTAAGTGATAGTCATGAGAAGTTGCTGAACTGGCTCATCCCCTTTGTTCCCGAATTAGAGGCTTTGCAAAGGCACAACCGGCTTCCTACCTTATCAACTACGCCATTAACCGATCTCGGACCACACTTTAGCACCTCAATTCCTGGCCGTAAGTTGACACAAATTGAGGCCTTTGCCGGCGCTGTTGGTAAGATCAGCCACCCAATTGTTGAGTGGTGTGGCGGCAAGGGGCATCTAGGGCGACAACTGGCGGCAAACTGGCAACAGCCGGTCATCACCCTCGAGTACGACCCAAAGCTGTGTGATGCCGGAGAGCATCTTGCCGAGAGGGCCCGAATTGACCAACGCTTTTACCGAATCGATGTGCTCTCAGATGAGTCAACCCCACACCTCCCTGAGCATCACAGCGTAGCACTTCATGCCTGTGGCGATCTGCATCGAACGCTGATTAAACGCGCAGTCGATGCCCTGGCCCCAGCGATCGATGTCGCCCCCTGCTGTTATCACCTGGGCCATAGTGATGAGTACCATCCCTTTAGCGAGGGGTTACAGCTAAAATTGAATCGTGATGAGTTACGGCTGGCCGTCACCGAAACGGTCACCTCGACAACGCGCGATGTGAAGTGGCGAGATCAGGAGATGGCATGGAAACTGGGGTATGAACAACTCCGGCAGGAGATAAGCGGAAGTGACCACTATCAAAATATGAAGCCGATCGATAAGTCGTGGTTACGTGGCAGCTTCAAAAGCTTTTGTGAAAATCTTGCCCTGCGAGAAAAACTTAACATTGATTCTAGGAGAGACTGGCCGCACTATGAGTCTATAGGTTGGCAGCGCCAACGAGAGGTGATGAGACTATCCCTTCTGCGCAATGCATTTAGACGCCCGCTAGAGGTGTGGTTGGTGCTTGATATCGCCAACTACCTCTCTACACATCATTACAGCGTTGAGATCGGTGAGTTCTGCCGGAGGGAGACAACACCTCGCAATATTTTAATCTCTGCACGCCGGAATAGTTCAATTAACGATGGATAGTCCCTACAGATGAGCACCCTTCAACAATTAACCTTTGTCGTTATCTTTCTATCGGTATTGGGCCTCACCAACTTCTACGTCTATCGTCGCTTCTTTCGCCAGCTGACTCCTCTGTTTCATCAGGGCGGCAGACTATTGATGCTCACCATCATGCTGGGAGAGTTGATCTTTGTGATCGATATGCGTGCAGGATTTCTTCCCGATTCACTGGCCCTCTACCTCATCACCAGCGGCTTTATCGGTTCAACCTTTATGCTGTTTGTGGTGGCGCTGATCTATGATCTAATCATCTCCACCTCCAGACGTGTCCCCTTTGATCAGGAGCGACGTCGCACTATTAAGGTGATCTTTGACATCACCATGCTGATTGCCGCCATCGCCTACCTGTTTCGCGGTTTCAGCCAGGGCGGCAAGCCACCCATTATCAATGATGTGGTGGTACGCATTAAGGATTTTCCCTTTAACGGCTACACCATCGTACAGCTGACCGATGTCCATATTGGACGAACCCTTAAACGCGATTTTGTTGAGGATCTGGTCAGGCGTACCAACGCAATGGCACCCAATATGGTGGTGATTACCGGTGACCTGTTCGACCTGCCGGCAGAGGCGATTAGGGATGACCTGCAGCCTCTGCAGGATCTCAACGCCCCCACCTACTTCATCACCGGCAATCACGAATACTTCCATGGTGTTGAGGCCAATCTGGAGTTGATACGCTCTCTCGGTGTGCGCCCCCTGACCAACCAGAATATTGTGCTCGGTAATGAGCATGGAAAATTTAATCTGGTCGGTATCAATGATCTGGTGGGTGAGCGAATCGGCATCATGCCCCATGATGTGGAGGCCGCCTATGATGGGCTAGATCCAACCCGGGCGACCATCGTGCTGTCGCATCAACCTAAATCGATCTCACTGGTTGAGGGGAAACGTTGTGACCTGATGTTGAGCGGTCACACCCATGGGGGTCAGATCTTCCCGTTTGGGCTACTGGTTAAGCTCGATCAGCCCTATCTTGCCGGACTCTACAGCCATACCGATGAGCAACAGATTTTCGTCAGTCGTGGTACCGGTTACTGGGGACCACCGCTGCGGGTGTTGGCACCCAGCGAGATCAGCCGCATCGTCATCACCAGCGCATAAAATTGCTACGTCAATATTGTTAGAACGAATATTCAGCCCGTACAAAAAGCCGATCATTATCGGCGACCGCACTATAGGGTAGAGAGTCTGCCGACAGATAATCCACAACACCAACCGTCAGTGCCAACGCATCGTTAAGCTCATATTCACCACTCACCCTGACGATGCCGCCGCTACCCAATTTCCAGTCGTTGAGTAGAACCAGTCCCATCAGGTGAAAACGATCATGATTGAAATCACGCTTGGCCGAAAGTGCCAACTGACGACTCACCTTAGCAACACCAACTCCTGACAACACAGCATCGTGGTCTCTGATTGTCCGTTCCACCAGCTCGGCAGAGAGCGAGGTGCTGATGATACCGTTATATTCGGCACCCACTAGAAGATCTGCACGGTTGTAGCTCGGGCTGACTCCCGAATAGTGCAGGTCATCGAGCAGCGCCACTTCCCCCTTGAGTAGCCAGCTTCCTGTCACCCAGTTGGCAGCAACGCCACTCATCTTGATCCGGCTATGCTTTAACACCGGCGTCATCCCCACCATGGTCTGATAGGGATTGTCGTCGTAGAGCTGTGCATGATAGAGCGACAGATCCCAACCGGAGAAGCGGCCATTAGCGGCAAAGGCCAGCTCACTATTTGAACCGCCATCATCTGGAACAATCTCTGCAGGTTGTGCCATCGGATAGGGATAGAACTCAGAGCCTTGCGTTGGAATTTTATTAAATCGAATCTCAGGGATCACGATCGCACTGAAGCCCCAGTCCCCCACATAATAGTCGAGTTTGGCCATGGTGAGCGGCAGACGGAGATCCTTGATATCAACCATGCCCGGTGCCCGATTGTCGATAGGATTGAGAAGGTTGGTCACCGTCAGATTATCTGACTTACCCCAGACCACAATCTGCCGACCAATGGTCAGATCAACATTCGAACTTAACTGACCCTGCAACCTCGCCTCATCGATCTCAAGCTCCGACTCTTCAGCATCAAGCAGTGTGCTGGAGTAGTGACTACGACCATTGAGCAGGTAACCGGCATCGTAATTGATGTGTCCACTGAGATAGCCGCGCCACGTTGGACTAAAACGATAATCGAGACCCAGGTTAAGTGATGTGCGCAGATGGGAGAGTCCACGATAGTCTGCACCAGAGAGTGGTGCATCGTGTGCATAGCCGTACTCACCCTGCAGGCTGAGCGCACCGCTTAACTCCCAATTTTTCGGTTGGGAAGAGGATGAACGCTCACCGCTTGATTCAGATGATGGTTCATCAAAACCTCCCATCAAATCATCAAGCTCACCATTTCCAGATTCGGCCGGTTGTGCCGACACCGGCTCAGCATCAAATCCCTCTAACAGTTGATCAAGACTCTCCTCCGCCCATAGCGGTGAACTCACCAAACAGCTGAGCAGTATCGGTAGCGCTTTAATCTGTCCCTTCACGATAGAACCTCTTATAGACCTTTTTCGATCTGTCGAACGCTGAACATCGACTCATCCAGATCCTGATTGAAGCGGTTATTCTCCAGTAACAGTTCGGTACGGTGCAGTGTGCTCTTTCCATTTTTGGTGGTCATGGTCATCTTGAGCGCCACCCAGATGCCATCGATCTGTGCAACTTCAGGAACATCGAGATACTTCATATCTGAACTATCAGAGACCCAGCGAATACCTCGCACCACCATGAAGTTATCCTGTCGTACAAAGACCACACCCTTTTTATAACCGCTCTCATCAATCTCTTTCTGGTTTTTAGGTTTCGCCTCAATGGCCCACGCCTTGTGACCGTGCACCTCCACCTCTTTGAGAATCTTATAGTCATACTCATCAAGATTTGGAGAGCTCATATCTGAGTAGTTAAAGTCAGAGCCCATAAAACTGCCACTCTTATCTGATGCGGCGATGCGCTTCGATTTTCTCAACGCAGGCAGATAGAGCCACTGATCATCATCACGACTGTCATCATATTCATAGGTGAGAAATGCTGTATTCTTCACATCGGATGGCGAAAGGAAGAACATCAAACGCATCTCATCCCCCCCTTTCATTTTGGTGTAACTGCGAATCGAGCGAATCCGTTTGCTACCCCGTTTATCGATAAGGGTCATGGTCATGTCGCTCACCTTATTGTCACCAGTATCCCGTGCATCGACCTGATCCATAATCTGCCGGGCCGTCAGCTCAGCCGCAAGTAGTGGCATGGAGAGAAGCGCCAGTACCGCACCGGTCAGTATCTTTTTTGATAATCTATTCATCATTCCATCTCCCATTTAGTATTCGTTGTGGCCCTTAATAAGGTTGTGTTTGTGTAGCTGATGCAGCATCGCAGGTGCCAGAAAGAAATCTGCCAACAGCGCCATCACAATGGCCGCACCGGTTAACAATCCAAAGTTAAACAGAACCGTCAGTGTTGAGAACATATAGAGGTAGAAGCCGCTGGCCAAAACGATGGTGGTCACCAGCATCGCTCTACCGGTTGATAGCAGGGTCTCGGTGACCGCCTTTTTCAGATCACCATATTGATGATAGTAACGGCGATAGTTGTGCATAAAGTGAATGGTGTCATCAACCGCCAGACCAATCGCAATCGATCCGATCAACATCGTAAAGAGATCCATCGGCAGATTAAACCAGCCCATCAGGCCGATGATAAAAATGATCGGGGTGAGATTTGGAATCATACTGAACAGGCCAATGCGAATATTTCCAAGGAGTAGAATCATCATCACAGTGATCACTCCGGCAGCTATCATATAGCCGTTAGCCATACTCTTCATCGCTAAAACAATCGTCTGTCCCAGTAGCACCACCAATCCGGTGATGGTGATTTGTGCGCCATCACCCAAAGCAGATTCAAATCGATCCTTTATCATGGAGACAAATTCCGGATAGTAAAAACTATCCCCCCAGGGCATTTTGATAATAAAGCGACTCTTCTGGAACTGGCTATCGACCATATCCTCCAGATCATCAGAACCACTATTTTCAAATAGTAAAAACTCCTGGGCAATCAACTCACGGTTTTCGGGAATCACATAGTGCTCACTCTGGTTATCATTGAGTGCCTGATTGATCTCCTTAAGCATATCGGCCAATGAGAGCGTCTTACCCACAAATAGCTCTTTGTTGGTGATGGTCGCAACATCATCGCCCAGATCTGAGATGGTCTGCATAATCTGCGGATCATAAAGACCATTCACGCTACCGGTATCGATGACCACCTCTGCACTACTGGCCCCTTTCATGTTGTCGTTCACAAAATTGGTGGCGACTCTTGATGGATCATCCACCGCCAGCCATTTAACCGGGTTATGTGAGAATTGAACTTTGGAGACGCCGACAAAACTGACCATGAGCACCAGCAGGCTGACAATGATCACCTTGCCGCTATGGTCAATCGAGAAGGTGGCGATCCAGGAGAGAAGCTGGTCAAGTCTGCTCACCTTTATATGAGCACCTGACTCA
>JAPHSO010000062.1 GCA_026193675.1 Gammaproteobacteria bacterium
GCCAGTGCTTTTTGACTGCGACCGGTACCTTGGCAAAACCGTAACCCGGCAGGTCAACTAAACGTCGCTCAGCATCGATCTCAAAGTAATTGATCATCTGAGTGCGGCCCGGCGTCTTACTGGTTCGTGCCAATGAGCCGTTATCGGTAATCGTGTTCAATGCGCTCGATTTACCTGCGTTGGAACGTCCGGCGAAGGCAACCTCTGAACCATGATCTGGCGGTAACTGCTCAAGGTGATTGGCACTCGTCAAAAATGATGCGGTGCGATAATGATTTTTTTTAGCCGTTTGCGAACTCATTTTTCTTTCATATTCAATAAATTATCGTCATATTGTCGGTCATACCAGGATGAAAGTCGATCTCTGCAATCGAAGCTGATTCCTACAAAATTGGCCTAGGTGAAATAGGGTGATAGAATAGCCCCGATTTTTAATGCAAGAACGGGCCTGGGCCCCTTTAACAACACCCTACGAATTACTTCTGAGGTATAACCTAATGAAAAAAATCCTTCTAACAGCTGCAAGTGCTGCCATCCTTCTCGTTAGCCACACTGCCGCTGCTGATGGTCAAGCAACCTACAAGTCAATCTGTCAGTCATGTCACGCAACAGGTGCAGCTGGCGCTCCCAAACTTGGTGATAAAGCTGCTTGGGCTCCACGTATTGCGAAGGGTGTTGATGCACTGGTTCAAAGCTCAATCAAAGGTATTCCAGGTACTTCAATGATGCCAAAAGGTATGTGTGCCGCATGTAGCGACGACGACCTGAAAGCTACTGTTGAGTACATGGTTTCTCAAAGTAAGTAATTTTTTAACTAATACGGTAACCGAATGAAAAAGCAACTTATTGCAGCGCTGATTCTAATTGGCGCAACCGGTATTGCCCAGGCAGCTGGTGATGCCACTGCAGGTAAGGGTAAGGCCGCAGCATGCGCAGCATGTCACATGGCCGATGGAAACAGTATGATTCCAAATTTCCCCAAACTGGCGGGACAACATGAGTCCTATATCGTGAAACAACTCACCGAATTTAAGGCGGGTACACGTAAGGATGCAACCATGCTGGGTATGACTGCAGCACTTAGCGAGCAGGATATGGCAGATATTGGTGCCTTCTTTGCAAGCCAAAGCGCCAGCATCGGCTCTGCCAATGCCGAAAAGGCTGCAATGGGTAAAACGATCTATCAGGCGGGCAATAAGCAGAGCGGACTCTCTGCATGTATGGCTTGTCATGGTCCTGCCGGTAAGGGTAATGCAGGTGCTAAATTCCCAACTCTGGGAGGCCAGCACTCAGCCTACACTATCAAGCAACTGAAAGATTTTCGCTCAGGTAGCCGCAGCAATGTCATGATGAATGATATCGCTGCAAAGATGAGTGATGCAGAGATCGATGCTTCGGCTGAGTTTATTCAGGGACTGCACTAAGCGGTCGGGTAAACTCTACTCATGAAAAAGGAGCCGAAAGGCTCCTTTTTTTTGCCTACAGGAGGTAGGCACGTCGCGATCGCACGACTGCAGGGAAGCAGATTAACAATGAGCTCACAAGAGCAATGTCATTTTGCTACTACCCATATCTTTTCTCAAAAACTCTTTTGACAAAGGATGCCTGAAACAACAACCTAATACCCATGCGGCAAATTGTTCTTATAGTAGTTAATCAGTCCATTGGTCGATGAATCATGCCCCTTCACCAGACGATCATCCTCTAACTCGGGCATGATGGCACTCGCCAATTTCTTACCCAGCTCAACACCGAACTGATCAAACGAATTGATGCGCCAGATGCTCCCCTGCACAAATATTTTGTGCTCATAGAGCGCAATCAGTGATCCCAGTGTTCTTGGATTTAGTTTATGAAACAAAATGGTATTTGTTGGTCGATTTCCCGGCATCACCATTTGGGCAGCCAACTTCTCCGCCTCTTCACCCTCCACTCCCTTGGCGCGCAATTCAGAGAGCGACTCCTCATAGGTTCTTCCACGCATAAAGGCCTCACTCTGAGCAAAGCAGTTGGCCATCAATATCTGATGATGGTGGCCTATCGGCATCTGACTCTCAAGCGGCATCATCAGATCTGCCGGAACCACCTGGGTTCCCTGATGCATCAGTTGATAGAAGGCGTGCTGTCCATTGGTTCCCGACTCACCCCATATCACCGGCGCCGTACAGTACTGGACCGGATTGCCATCGCGATCAATATTCTTACCGTTACTCTCCATCTCCGCCTGCTGCAGATAGGCCGTGAAGCGATGTAGATGTTGATCATAGGGGAGGATTGCATAGCTCTTTGCTCGAAAGAATGAGCTATACCAAAGTCCTATCAGCCCCATGATGACCGGCATATTCTGTTCCAGAGGGGCTGAGCGAAAATGGTTATCCATAATATAGGCACCCTCAAGCAGGCGCTCAAACTGCCCCATCCCCAGATAGAGGGCAATCGGCAGACCGATTGCCGACCAGAGTGAGTAACGCCCACCGACCCAATCCCAAAATTCGAACATATTGTCAGGATCGATCCCAAAGGCGCGCACCGCGGGCTCATTGGTTGAGACCGCCACAAAATGATTGGCTACCGCCTCCTCGGTACGCAATTTCTCTATCAACCAACGCCTTGCAGTACGTGCATTGGTCAACGTCTCCTGGGTGGTAAAGGTTTTGGAGGCGACCACAAACAGCGTCCTTTCAGGGTCGACCCGCTTGATCACATCACCCACATGTACGCCATCGATATTGGAGACAAAGTGAACATTAATCCCCTCAACGGCATAGGGTTTGAGTGCCTCGGTCACCATATAGGGGCCCAGATCAGAGCCTCCAATACCGATATTGACAATATCGGTGATCCGTTTGCCGGTATAACCTCGGTGCCTGCCTGAGTGAACCTTGTGGACAAAACCGGATATTTTGACCAGAACATGGTGTACTGCCGGCATCACATCTTCACCATCAACCATCACCGGCCGACTACCGCGATTTCTCAGCGCAGTATGAAGAACCGCCCGCTTCTCGGTGTAGTTAATCTTATCGCCACTGAACATCTGCTCAATTCGCTCCGGCAGCCGCTCCTGTCTGGCAAGATTAAACAGCAATTCTAAAGTCTTATCGGTGACCAGATTCTTGGAGTAGTCAAACAGGATGTCATTTAGAAACAGCGACATCTCATCAAAACGGTGAGGATTTTTTTTGAAGAGCTTGCGCATCTTCACCTGTTCCATTTTGTCGCGATGTTCCAACAGCGCTTTCCAGGCCGGCGTCTGCTGTAGTTGGGACTCTTCAACGGATAATGGGGGGGTCACAGGATATTCTCCGATCGATTCATTTATACAGATTA
>JAPHSO010000265.1 GCA_026193675.1 Gammaproteobacteria bacterium
AGCAGGCTTCTCCTACACCTGAAAAAGCGCCCGCACCAGCCCCTGCGCCGACACCCACACCAGCACCTGTTACCGAAAGCCTCCCCTTTGCCCCCGACACCGATGCCGCTGAAAAGCGGGTCCACGCCTCCCCCTCTGTGCGCCGTTTTGCCCGCGAACTGGGCGTCCCATTAGGGCGAGTAGTGGGTAGCGGCACTAAGGGACGCCTTCTTAAGGAGGATGTGCAGGCCTATGTGAAACAGGCGCTCAGCCAACCAACCAGCGCGACTACAGGTAGAGCCGGAATTCCCGCCGCACCGGTTATCGATTTCAACAAATTTGGTGATACCGAGCTGCAACCCCTTTCACGTATCAACAAAATCTCGGGTAAACATCTACACAGCTGCTGGCTCAATATCCCCCATGTGACCCAGTTCGATGAGTGCGATATTACCGAGCTGGAGGCCTTCAGGGTCTCTCTTAAAGCTGAAGCTGAAAAGCGCGGTCTGCGTCTCACCCCCATCGTTTTCATCATGAAAGCGGTGGTTGCCGCGCTGCAGCAGTACCCCAACTTCAACGCCTCACTCGATCCAGATGGTGAAAACCTGATCATCAAAAACTACTACAACATCGGTGTTGCCGTCGATACACCGAACGGTTTGATGGTACCGGTGATTCGGGATGTCGATAAAAAGGGGCTGTTTGAGCTGGCGCTTGAGCTGGGCGAAATTAGCACCCGTGCCCGTCATGGCAGCCTGACCCGAGCTGATCTGGAGGGTGGCAACTTCACCATCTCCAGTCTTGGCGGGATCGGTGGTACCCAATTCACCCCTATCGTCAATTCACCCGAGGTGGCCATTCTTGGCGTCTCACGCTCACAGACCAAACCGGTCTGGAATGGCAGTGAGTTTGAACCACGACTGATGCTGCCTTTGGCGCTCTCATATGATCATCGAGTGATTGATGGGGCCGCCGGTGCACGCTTTATCACTACGCTTAATCAACTGTTGCATGACCTAAGAAAGGCGATGCTTTAGTCAGATTGAATCATTAATCAACTGAAATTAGATAACTAAAAGAATAGTCCTATGGCAGAGATAAAACAGGTATTGGTTCCCGACATTGGTGATTTTGATGATATCGAAATTATCGAGGTGCTGGTTGCAGTTGGTGATGAGGTGAGCGCTGAGAGCTCCATCATCACCCTGGAGAGCGACAAGGCGGCGATGGAGATACCAACACCCTACTCAGGCACGGTGACCGAGCTGAATGTGAAGGTGGGCGATCGGGTCTCTGAAGGTTCAGCGATTCTCTCTATGAGCGTTGCTGAAAGTTCATCTGACTCCGAAGGTGCTACAGAGGAGGCGCAGCCCGCTCCAGCCGAACCGAACAAACCAGCCGCCTCACCGACACCTGTTGATCAATCTGATGCCGATCTCCATGCCGAAGTTCTGGTACTGGGTTCTGGCCCCGGTGGATATACCGCCGCATTCCGTGCCGCCGATTTGGGTAAAAAGGTGATTCTGATTGAGCGCCATGCGCGTATTGGTGGGGTCTGCCTGAATGTCGGCTGCATCCCGTCCAAGGCGCTGCTCCACACCGCACAGATCATTAATGAGTCGCAGGAGATGTCAGAGCACGGCGTCACCTTTAGCAAGCCCAAGGTCGACCTACCCAAACTGGCCGGCTTTAAGGATGGCGTGGTTGAACGTCTGACCGGTGGCCTGGCCGCTTTGGCAAAACAGCGTAAGGTGACCATCGTGCGGGGTGAGGGCAAATTCAGCTCTGCCAACACCATCAAGGTGGCCACTGCAGAGGGCGAAAAGATCATCAGCTTTGATCACGCCATTGTTGCGGTCGGTTCACGTTCAATCAAGATCCCCGGATTCCCATTTGATGATCCACGGGTCTGGGACTCCACCGATGCCCTGGAGCTGAACAGTGTGCCCAAGCGGTTATTGATTGTTGGCGGCGGTATTATCGGCCTGGAGATGGCGACCGTTTACGATGCCCTCGGCAGCAGAATCACCGTGGTTGAACTGGGCGGCTCACTCATACCGGGTGCCGACAAAGATATCGTACGTCCACTTCAACGCCGTATCGCTAAGCGTTATGAGAACATCATGCTCAATACCAAAGTGGTCGCTATGGAGGCCCAGAAAAGCGGCATCAAGGTGACCTTTGAGGACAAAAAGGGAGCCGATACTGACCTGTTTGATGCGGTGCTTGTGAGTGTCGGACGCGCACCCAATGGCTTGTTAATCGATGCAGAAAAGGCCGGTATCGCGGTTGATGAGCGAGGCTTTATCACCACCGACAAACAGATGCGTACCAACCTGCCCCACATATTTGCCATTGGTGATGTGGTGGGTCAACCGATGCTGGCCCACAAAGCGACTCACGAAGCCAAGGTGGCTGCCGAGGTGATCTGCGGCCACGACAAGATCACCTTCGATCCACTCACCATCCCATCGGTTGCCTATACCGATCCTGAGGTGGCATGGATGGGCATCAC
Organism: Gammaproteobacteria bacterium; assembly: GCA_026193675.1. GTDB lineage: Bacteria > Pseudomonadota > Gammaproteobacteria > Thiohalomonadales > Thiohalomonadaceae > JAOTST01. The sequence goes on from JAPHSO010000265.1 coordinate 2,495, forward strand.
CGAAGATC
>JAPHSO010000135.1 GCA_026193675.1 Gammaproteobacteria bacterium
ATCTCCAATCCCCCATATGTCGAACCGGATAGCCACTATTTAGAGCTTGGAGATCTGGTATTTGAGCCAGATAGCGCCCTAATCGGAGCAGATGGCGACGGTTTGGGCGATATTAGAGATATTGTTGCCCGTGCCCCTGAGCATCTATTGCATGCTGGTTGGCTGTTACTGGAGCATGGTGCAGAGCAGGGTGATGCTGTTCGCAGTCTGCTTGAAAATGCCGGTTTTGATGCTGTTGAGACCAAAAAAGATCTGGCAGGACTCGATAGAGTGTCGCTGGGCTGTTTAGGGGAAAAGGGCTAAATTCATCCCTTTTAGTTCAACGGATTGACACCCTGAATAGTTGACCATTCATCAATACAATCTAGTATGTAGGTATGGTTGATGGAGAAAATCAGTTAAAAATGAGGGAGATTTGCTTCTGCCCACTCCATCCGGATCTGGCTCAGGCCCATTCGGCAGGCCTGCTTTTGAGCGGAATTGATGGTGTTGATTCACTTCGGCTCATCTCTGAGCATATGCTGCATATTCACTATGATGTGCGGATCATCTCATTACAGATGATAGAGGAGGGGTTGGTTGAGCTCGGTTACCATCTTGATAACTCTTTGTTGTTGCGTCTGAAACGCTCTCTCTTTTACTACACCGAAGAGATCGAGCGGGATAACCTGGGTGTTAATGCCTCTTCAGGTGTGACCCCACAGCTATTTATTCAGCGTTACCAGAAGATTCAGCACGGTTGTCGGGATCAGCGTCCTCAATATTGGCGCAACTATCTGTAACTGTTAAGCATATATCTAAAAATAATCTTCCAATAGGTATTGCGCCAGTAGATGGGGTTACATACGATCATCGCCTATGAATGATGAGCAACTGCTGCGCTATAGCCGCCAGATCCTATTACCCCATGTCGATGTCGCAGGTCAGCAAAAGCTGAATAGTGCTCGTGTTTTAATCATTGGTATGGGGGGACTCGGTTCTCCTGTAGCGACCTATCTGGCAGCGGCTGGTGTGGGTGAGTTGGTATTGGTCGATTTTGATACCGTTGACCTGTCAAATCTGCAACGCCAAATCATTCATGCGACCAGCAATGTGGGTGAGCCGAAGGTTGACTCTGCCCGTGCCAGAATTGCCGATATCAATCCCGAAGTGAAGGTTGAGACTATCTCGACCAAACTGGCGGGTGAGGCGCTCACTTTAGAGGTTGAGAAGGCGAACATCGTTGTCGACTGTACCGATAACTTTGAGGCCCGTTTTGAACTCAACAGGGCCTGTGTGAGAGCAGGAACCCCCCTGGTATCGGGAGCCGCAATCCGCTTTGAAGGGCAGGTGACTGTCTTTAATAACGATGGCAATTCGCCCTGTTATCGCTGCCTCTACCGGGATGAAGGTGAAGAGGAGCTGCGCTGTAGTGAGAATGGTATCCTTGCGCCGGTGGTTGGTGTGATCGGCACCCTGCAGGCGACAGAGGTGCTAAAGACGATTATGGGAATTGGTGAGACCCTTAATGGTCGCCTGATGATTTTTGATGGACTGATGATGGAGTGGCGTACGATGAAGTTGCGGCGCGATCCGGATTGTCCAGTCTGTAGTCGTAAATAGTTTGTAAGATTCAAAATTTAAATTTTATTTTAGGAGAGGCTTGTGGCTGAAACGGTTGAAGAACTAACGGTTCAATATGAAGAAGATGGTCAAATTACGGTAAAAGAGCTGGATAAGAAGGTGCTCACCAAAGGGGCATGGTCAACCATCATCTATCGCTATCAGGACTGGAATCGCACCAAAGAGGAGTATGGTCCTGATAAATATACAATCCGTCGTTACCAGAAGCGCAACGGTGAATATATGCCCAAGTCAAAATTTAACATATCGAGTCGTGATCAGGCTAAAAGCATCATAGAGGCGTTGCAAGAGTGGACAGAGGAGTAGCGAGCACAATGCTAACTATCTGAATTAGGGGGCATTTTGTCCCCTTTTTTATTTCTGATCAGTCCATTTTGCATTGGTTCTATTTTGGTTTATTCTTAATACATTACTTAATTACTTGGTTAATGGTCTAGATGTGAAATAGAGATTCATGAAACAGCTCAATTGGGGGAGTTAACATGGCACAACTAATAGCGATTGCACTGGCAGCACGCCAACTGGGGATCAGTCGTCATGATGTGCAAAAACTTGTGCTGAACGGTGATCTGGAATCATATAACGGTGCTGTCGATTTTGATGAACTGAGCTGCCGTTTTCCCCAACTGCGTCTGCAGGATTCTCTGGCCAATGAGCGGGTCAAACTGATAAAGGCGACCGCTTTTGGTCGTCGTGTTGGTCAGGCTGTCGCCCCCGATACCGATGAGCTTGAGACACGTCTGCATAAGCGTGAGACGGATCTGGCGATTAATCGGGCCAGAGCACAACACTATCAAAAACTGTTTAAAGAGTTTCTTGGCCATCTTGGAAGCCTGCAGGATGATGCAACGGCTGAGCAGAAGGCGTTAATCTCAGAGCTGAATCGCTGGATTATGGAGCGGATGGAATAGTTATGGGATTCCAGGTCACCATTGAGCCGAGTGGACACCACTTTGAGAACCAGGAGGGTGAAACACTACTGGAGTCAGCACTACGTTCAGGTATCGCCATAGCCTATCACTGCTCTAGTGGCAGTTGTGGTGAGTGTTACGGGCGCCTGCTTGAGGGTAAGTTGGGTGACAGAAAGTTTCATGATTACCGGTTCACTGAACAGCAAAAAGGTGATGGGGCATTTCTACTGTGTCGCAATCGAGCCGCCTCTGACCTGGTGATTAGCGCCAATGAACTTGATGATCCGAGCTCCATTCCATTACAGAATATTGAGACCAAAGTTTATAAAATTGATGAGGCAAATGGGGAGTATCTGATTCTGCAGTTGCGGACGCCTCGCAGTCGTACGCTGCAATTTTTTGCAGGCCAGACTGTAAAGCTCTCAATTCCAGGTGTCGATAGTTATTCAATTGCTGTTGCGAGCTGTCCATGTAATGGAATGTTTCTTCAGTTTCATATCAACCGAAACCATCCCCATCCATTGGTGAGACAGTTGATTGAGAAAGGGAAGGGGATCGGAAATATCGTTGTGGAAGGCCCCTTTGGCGAGCACACCCTCAATGTTCAATACGAGAGACCACTCATATTTATTGCCAAGGATAGTGAATTTGGAGCAATCAAAAGCCTTATTGAACAGGTGATCAATCTTGAACTTCCACAACCGGTTCGCCTCTTCTGGATAGCCAGTGATGATGAGCACCACTATATGGAGAACTATTGTCGCTCATGGTGTGAGCAGTTAGATGATTATCATTTCAGGGGAATCAAACAGGAAAAGGGGGAGGCGATTGAAGATATGCTTGAAAAAATATGTGCCACACTCGACCCCAGCGGCGTCGATTACAGTCAAAGTGACACCTATATCGCTGCCCCGTTTCAAGATCTATATCGGATGCAGGCATGGTGGAAAAGCCATGCTGAGAGCCAAAATATCTATCTGATGACAGAAAATCGTGATCGCTACGCCAATAAAACCGACAGCTGATTTGTGGTAACGTAGCGTCCATATAATAAATAGAGGGAGTCAAATGCTCGATCCAATTTTAATTAATGTGCTCTACGCAATGATGGGCGGTTTTTTAACGCTCTTTTTCATGTGGTTGGGCTGTAAAATTTTTAATCACATGGTCTGCTTCAATATCAGTGAAGAGCTAAGTAAGGGCAATATCGCTGTGGGACTGATGATTATGGGAATCTTTATCGGCATCGGTGTGGCCAATGGGCTGGTGATCGGTCTCGGACTGAACTGATGCCAAAGGGTTGGGGCCTCATTCTAATTGTTGCGCTCTGGAGTTCCAGTCCGCTTGCAGAAGATCTTGATGTCGATTCCGATAGCTGGACCAGAGAGTATGATCCCATTTTTAAAAAATATACCAAGCGCTATTTCGGCCCATTCTTCGACTGGCGCTGGTTTAAGTCACAGGCGATTGCCGAATCAAGACTCGATCCCAACGTGACCAGTGATCGGGGTGCTATAGGATTGATGCAACTGCTGCCCACCACCTTTGCTGAAATTCGTAGCCTCAATCCACACTTCACAGCGATCGATACCCCTCGCTGGAATATCGCTGCCGGCATCTATTACGATCGTTATCTCTATCGTAAGTGGGAAGTCCCCTCTGAGAAGGAGCGCCTGTTTTACGCCTTTGCCAGTTACAACGCAGGATATTCACGTCTACTGCGCACGATGAAGCGTCACAAACTGAAAGAGTCGACTTGGGATGATGTGAAAAAACGCCTACCAGGGCAGACCCGACACTATGTCAAAACGATTCGTAGTTTAATGAGTGACAAAAAGCACGAAAAACGCAGGATGCGAGGCATATCGAAGCTGCTGTTAAGTCAAAATAGTTGAGTGTCCGCTAACACCTGTAGTGGACATGAGATTGTATTATGACTAACCGCCGATTTCGGCCAGTGGCGGACTTAGATTAAAACAGGCTACTATGACCGCTGCACTCCTCATAGCAGACGTAACAGAGATGTGAGTCGCTGATTAGGTTGGTTTGGGGCCACCAGGGTCGCCTTCCACCCTGTAGCGGACATAAGGAGATAATAAAGGGTTCCGATTTTGTCAATTTTATAATGAGATCCCATTCAGCTAACGTCCAAGTATTAAAAGGTATTATTATGATCCTATTAGAAAACACTGATTTAGAAAAAAGATTGATGGAGTATATAAGGTGCCATTAAAAAATGAGTACTTAAAAACGGGGATTATTATATGGCATTGGGGTGTTGTGACTGGCGATGAACTGATTTCCAGTAATCGTGAAATATACAATCACAAGTTTGAAAATGGATGCAAGTTTCAACTGGCGGAACTGTCAAAGGTTACAGATTTCTCACTTACGACAAAAGATATAAAAGCATTAGCTAATATGGACCAATCCTTAACAACAGAACAGCCGCAGGTAGGAGTTGTTGTCGCACAAAGTGATTACATCTTCGGAATGTCTCGTATGTGGAGCATGTTGGCTGAAACAGAGACGTTTAAAACCCATGTTGTGAGAACAATAGATGATGCGCTAGATTACCTACGAGAAAATGGAATCGATATTGAAAAGCCTGAATTTCCTCAGGCTGAACTACGATGATTATTTGAGAGAGCAATAGTCTTAACACAGTAATTAGTATCAAAAGATTATTGAATAGTCCGCTTCTGGCTATGAAGAGACTAAACACCCAGGTGGTCGCGTTTCAACTCTCTAAGGTCTCTTGTTAGCCAGTAACAGACATATGCTTATGTTGAATACAAAATACAAATCAGAGAACAATTAATCTAATATTGTGGAAATTGTTCTCTTCCCCAGTTTTTATTAATCGCTAAGTGAACGTTAACCCATCAATAACCTGTAGTTTTTATGGGAAGTAACTAATCAAAGGGGTCTAATCAAAGGGGTCAATGTAACTTGATCCCATTCACCTCCTGCCAGTAAGATTGCTTTTTTATCTCTGCAAAGGATTGCATGATGGCCAGATTACCAAGGTTGGTGGTTCCAGGAAGTCCACATCACATTATCCAGCGAGGAAATAACCGTCAGCCGGTGTTCTTTGCTGAGAGTGACTACACGCTCTACCTGCGTTGGTTAAAGGATTCAGCTGAAAAGCATGGGTGTAGCGTCCATGCCTATGTGTTGATGACAAACCATGTACACCTTCTTCTTACCCCTGAGACTAATGACAGTATCGGAAAGACGATGCAGACACTGGGTCGGCAATATGTCCGTTATATCAACGGGTGTTATCAGCGCTCAGGTACCATGTGGGAAGGGCGCTATAAATCATCGGTTGTTGATAGTGAACAGTACCTTTTGACCTGCTATCGCTACATTGAGATGAACCCTGTACGCGCTGGTATGGTGGTTGAGCCTGGAGAGTATCCCTGGTCGAGCTATCATGCCAATGCCTTAGGTAAGCTGGATGTATTGTTATCTATCCATCCACTGTATCGGGCTCTCGGTACTACTGAGGAGAAGAGGCATCAGAACTACCGTGCACTTTTCAATAGGGAGATTGAGACGAAAACCTTGGAGGATATCCGTGAGGCGACCAGTTCTGGGTGGGCGTTAGGCAATGAACGTTTTCGGGAGCAGGTGGAGGCGCAATTTAACCGGCGTGCAGGCCCCGCCCCTCGGGGTGGGGATAGGAAAAGCAAGCGTTACAGGCACAGGCAGAGAATCAAGTTACATTGACCCCTTTGATTTTTGATGGCCTTTGATGCCTAGTTTTTATGGGAAGTAACTATTTAAATACTAGATACTAGTGGTACAATAAATTTCACACAATAAAACAAGGGATATATCCCCTTGGATGAAAATAAAATATGTGGAGGATAAGAAATGGATTTATTTAATGGGTTTGTACGTTCAATTGCACCATTTATTGGGATGATGATACTTGTTGGTTGTGGTGGCTCATCAAGTGATACCTCTTACGCATGTACCATGCCTTGTCTGGGATCTGCACCAACACTATCAACAGGAACCATCTCTAGTGCTACAGGCGGAACGGTTGATGCAAATCTCAACCTACAAGGTGATTTAACCAAGATCGATACTGTTGCAGTTTCATTAGTGGCTCCGGGTGGTACATCAATGGGACTAGCTGTGCTTTCTTCGCCTATAGTGGCCAATAATACTGTATCGATGACAGTAAATTCAGGAACAGGGGTTGGGGATTACTTTTTACGAGTAACATTTAGGGCTGTATCACCAAGCAATACCGGAAGTATGTACTACCGGAATACGAGTATCACTTCATCCAGCTATACATATTATGAGTGGGTGGAAGGAGTTACCACTTCAAATATGTCGACATCCTTTGCTATCCCAAAATTAGAAGTTGTACCTTAGGGTAAGGAGGCTCACTCAGAATCCTTTAACTACTGTTGTTCTCTGGAGTGAGGATTGTTTTTTCGGGCGTACTCG
>JAPHSO010000061.1 GCA_026193675.1 Gammaproteobacteria bacterium
ATTTCCCACATGGGCAGATTAACTATCGGTAAGGTGATTTTCTTGATGAGGGTGAACCCGAAGTGTTCATAAAGCTTAACATTCTCTTCAGTTTCTGTTTCAAGATAGAGTGGAAGCCCTTCACGTTCGGACTTCTCAATTGCTGCGCCTATCAGTTGACCTCCGAATCCCTTGCCCTGAAATTCGCTAGAGACACCGACGACCAACAGGTACAAAAAGTTGTCTCCTGCCATATTTTCTTGGCGATCTTCAGTAAGTGTTTTGAAGATTGGCCCCATCTTCTTTCCAACACTCGATCCCATTCGCATAGCTGCCCCCATGGCGCCACTGCGAATCATGCTCCACATGGTCATGTCGGCATGCTTTCCTGGCACCATTGCCGCAATCCCTTCCAGCTTCTCCGTGGTTGCATAGACCTCACCATACTTAAGACAATGTCTGACAGGAACTTCAAAGATGGCGCGGAACCGCTTATCCAAATCAGATTCCCCTTCGCAGATCTTGTTCCAGAGCGGATCACGCTGAAAGGCATCGGCCAATACCTTAGTGGCCTTTTCGATATCCGCCTTCTGTACCATGTATAGCATTTTTTCCAGCCTCATCACTTGTTGCTAGGGGTCGGAGTCAAATGGGAATCTCTTCTCCTGCTGAATCCTAACAGGCTCAGCCCGTTTGACTCCGACCCTGGAGTTTGGCTCGCTGCATATCATTTGGGCACATACTTACCATAAGAGTCACGATCCATATCAATGATTTCCACCGTGATGACAGAAGCTGGAATATGCAATGTAGATAAACCGGATAAAATCACCTCACCAAGTCGCTTTTTGTTGTCTGCATCCCGGCCAGATTTTATCCGCGCCTGAATATGAATATAGGAACTACTTCCACCTGCGTTGGTAAAACTGCGGAACGGGTAGGCGCGCGTTTTAATCTGGTCTGCTTTAAATAAACCACTATCTGCAATAGATTGATGTGTTACCTGCAACATAGCATCCACTTGCGCGGCATCAGCCAGATCTTCCTGGTATTCAAAAATAATATGTGGCATCGGCATTTCCTCTATTTATTACTAATTATCAAAAAGGAGACTGAGGGATTATTTTAAGCCTTCACACACCTTGCTCAACATTTATTCCGAGCCATTTTAATGAAATTGTTAGGTGAGAATTTAGCAAACGAAGTCAACTTATTAAGCTGTAAGCCCTAATACATCCAATATTCCAAGATGTGTCGCTTTTGTTCAAGACAACAAACCTCACACAACCTAAACTAAATCTACTGAAACCAGATGTGAGGTACAACAATGGAACCCCTAAAATTTAAGTACACCATACTATATGTCAATAGTGTCACCGATACCCTGAGATTTTACGAAGCTGCTTTTGGGCTAAATAGAGCAATGTTACATGAGAGTGGAGACTATGGAGAGCTAGATACGGGTGGCACTTCTCTATCATTTTCCTCACTTAAACTCATGACAGACCTTGGGAAAAATCCAGCTGAGGCAAATTCAAATAATCCTTCATTTGAGATCGCTTTTGAAACTAATGATGTTCCGGCCGCTCTTTCCCGAGCCTTGGGCGCTGGAGCTTCACTTGTGCAAGATGCGGAAGACATGCCTTGGGGACAAACAACGGCTTATGTTACAGATAATAATGGATTTTTAGTGGAACTATGCACACCAGTAGCGATTCAGCCGTAACCAATATCATTTAACTGATCAATAATATCAGGCGACTTGAGTATCTCTGAAGGGCTGGTTTTAAACCACCTCTGAAACTCTCTATTCATATGTGACTGATCAGAGAATCCACAAATTTCGGCAGCTTCAGAGAAACAAACTGACCTTGTAATGCACATGGCGGCTTTTCTAACCCTGGCTAATTGAAACCAATAACCGGGGGTTCTTCCTGTTTTGTTAAGAATCAATCTTTGTAAAGTTCTAGAACTAACCCCGAGCCTGAGAGAGGCTTGTTTTATCGAATTGATGTCGCTAGCTAAGCACTCCAAAGCCTCATCTACAGAACAGTCAATACTCGTAAAATCATCTAAAAGACTCTGCACTTCATCAACATATGTGCTTGAGTGCTCTATAAAGCCTAAAAGCTCATTTTCCGATATTTCGACTCCAGGCCTCATTCGAAACCCTACCAAGGTGGAATTTTCCTCAACCAAGACAGATTGTGATTGGTCAAATAACGGAGAAACAAACCACTGGGGTCTTTCCTTTCCCTCCATTTTCATAATCAGGTCACGGCAACCATCTGGTACCACGGTAGTGATACTTTTTACTTTAGTGCTAAAACTCCACACGGAATACAAATTGTCACTCATGCCTTTCACTCACATAACGTCGCATTCAGCGGCTTGTCCGCTGCAATGTTTTGTTAAAAGTCACTTGCTTTCTGAAGTGCAACAATATCACAGCCAACTATAGCTTCGAGATTATTAGTAATTTCTTCCGCACTCCAATCCCACCAAGCTAGTTCTATGAGTTTACTAATTGTACTTTCATCAAACCGATACTTAATAACTTTGGCAGGATTACCACCAACAACGCTGTACGCAGGGACATCAGATGTTACAACAGACTTACTAGCTATTATTGCTCCATCACCAACTTTAACTCCCGGCATTATTGTAGCCTCATAGCCAATCCAAACATCATTTCCAATTTCTGTATCACCTTTGAAGGGTAAATCACCTTCTTTGGGCATAACCTTCTCCCAACCATTTCCAAATATTTGGAATGGGTATGTAGAAAATCCAGAAGTCTTATGATTAGCGCCATTCATGATAAATTTTACATCTTTTGCGATGGCACAAAACTTCCCTATTAAGAGCTTATCTCCAATAAACGGAAAATGATAAAGTACATTGCTCTCGAACCGTTTTGGGCCTTCAGGATCGTCGTAGTAGGTATAGTCACCAACGATGATATTTTCAGAAGAAATGTAATTTTTCAAATATCCTACTTGGGGAAAACCCTTCATAGGTTCTTTATCTTCAGGGCTCGGACCTTTCAAAATTCCTCCAATGTGACTGTGACTTTTCAATGGCTGAACTCACTGGCTATTTACAAATTACTCAATTCATCTTCCATTGATCTGTCTTAGAAATTTAACAGTATGTTAGATAGATACCGACATATTGGAATACAGGGATTCCGCCTGGCACCTTATTTACGTTCATGATGATATTTTCCATAATTTTACATAAGTCCTTGAATTGAGTGTGATTTATAGCATGCGTCAAGTAAGCCATCAATCATAAAGTTAACATTTGATGGTGCTATACGGAATTATCTGGTGTCAGAAGTTGGTTTAAAAGCCGATAGAGTTAATGCCGATGAGATAAATTTACTCCATCACCCCATTGATACGGTTGAGTAGTATGCATTGTCGAAGAGCGGCATACTCAGATGACTAAAAAGTTTAATAATGAGTTCAACCAACTATCAGGAGTCGAATATGCGTCTTATCCTTCTAGGAGCACCCGGTGCAGGTAAGGGAACACAAGCTCAATATGTCTGCGAAAAATATGGTATTCCACAGATCTCTACAGGTGACATGCTACGTGCCCACGTTAAGGCGGGTAGTGAGCTAGGTGTCGCTGCCAAGAAGATTATGGATGAGGGTGGCCTCGTCTCTGATGAGATCATTATCGGCATGGTTAAACAGCGCATCACTGAAGATGACTGCGCCAACGGTTTCCTGTTTGACGGTTTCCCTCGCACCATCCCACAGGCTGAGGCGCTGAAGACAGAGGGCGTTGCTGTCGATTACGTGGTTGAGATCGATGTGCAGGATGAGGAGATCATCAAGCGTATGAGTGGTCGCCGTGTACACCCGGCATCGGGCCGTACCTACCACGTTGTCTTCAATCCACCCAAGGTTGAGATGAAGGATGATGTGACCGGTGAAGATCTGATTCAGCGTGATGATGACCAGGAAGAGACGGTACGCAAGCGTCTGGAGATCTACTACGATCAGACCAAGCCACTGGTCGATTTCTACTCAAACTGGGCCAACACCGGTGATGCCGCTGCAGCCAAGTATGTGGCTATCCCTGGTGTGGGTGGGGTAGAGGATATCCGTGACGCCATCTTTAATGCGCTGGGATAATTCCTGATTGCTGACCGGCGAGGTTCTACCTCGTCGGTGGTATTCAATATAAAAGCCGAATAGCGGATCATCCCTGTTCGGTTTTTTTATACCCTAAACTACTGAGTAATATTTGATTTTTACTTAAATTGGCACGGTTAATGTGTCATCATTACCCAATGAGTTCCAACTCAAATCTGACAAATAATTCCAGCCATCTAGGTGTTCTTCTCTGCAATCTAGGCACACCTGATGCGCCTACAGCTGCGGCGCTCAGACGCTATCTGGCCGAGTTTCTATGGGATCCCCGTATCGTGGAGATACCGCGCCTGCCCTGGTGGCTGATTTTGCACGGTATTATCTTAAGAACCCGGCCCAAAAAGTCAGCTGAGAAATACCGTTCGATATGGACCGATCAGGGCTCGCCACTGATGGTGATCTCGCGTAATCAGCAACAGCTGTTACAAAACCAGTTATCTGAGAAGCTGGATAGGCCAGTGACGGTGATGCTGGGAATGCGCTATGGCAATCCCTCCATCCAATCGGCGCTTGAAGCGCTACGTACGGCGGGGTGTGATCAGCTGGTCATTCTGCCGCTCTATCCTCAAAACTCCTGCTCCACCACCGCCTCGACCTTTGATGCAGTGGCTGATGTATTTGGTCAATGGCGCGGGGTACCGAGCCACACCTTTATCAGCGACTACCACACCAATGAACGTTATATCGTGGCAGTGGCAGCATCGATTGAGGCGCAGTGGCAACAACGGGAGCCTGCCGAAAAGCTTATCTTCTCATTCCACGGTACACCCCGATCCTATCGAGATAAGGGCGATCCCTACTACGACCAGTGCCAGCAGACCGCCAAATTGGTCGCTGAAAAAATGGGGCTGGATGAGAGCCGTTGGCAGGTCACCTTTCAGTCGCGTTTTGGCAAGGCGGAGTGGCTCAAGCCCTATACCGATGTCACCCTTAAACAGCTCGCTAAAGATGGGGTGAAGAGCGTCGATATCATCTCTCCGGGATTCTCAGTCGATTGTCTGGAGACCCTGGAGGAGTTGGGTGAGGAGAATCGTGAATACTTCCTTGAGAGCGGTGGTGAATCTTACAACTACATTCCGGCACTCAATGACCAGCCTGATCACATCGAGATGATGGTCGATTTGGTTCTACAAAATGCGCCCCAAAACTAGTCGATAGCGATTATGGCACTGAGTGACCACATCAATACCTTTGGGCAGCACCTGTTAAACAGGTATGGTGAGCGGGTGCATAAACTCTCGATTCACGCAGGCTTTACCTGTCCCAATCGTGACGGCACCAAGGGGATTGGTGGCTGCACCTTCTGTAACAACAGTTCGTTTAGTCCCAACGCGCGAGAGAGCAGCGCCATCACCGCACAAATTGCATCTGGTCGAGAGGTGCTGCTGAAACGTACCGGCGCTAAGAAGTTTATCGCCTATTTTCAGGCCTACACCAACACCTATGACGATCCGGAACATCTCAAGGCGCTCTATGATGAGGCGCTGGCGATTGATGATGTGATCGGTATCTCGGTAGGCACCCGTCCCGATGCACTGCCCGAGAAGGTGCTCGATATGCTGGCCGATTATCGCGAGCAGGGACATGAGATCTGGCTGGAGCTGGGCCTGCAGTCGGCCTTTAACCACACCCTGGAGCGTGTTAACCGTGGCCACACCTTTGAGGAGTATGCCGAGGCGGTTCCCCGGGTTCGTGATCGCAACATTCCCCTCTGTACCCATCTGATTATCGGACTACCGGGTGAAGATCCGGCCCACAACCTGATCTCTCTCGACAGGGTGCTGGAGCTGGGCGTCGAGGGACTCAAACTGCACCCGCTGCATGTGGTCAAGGGAACGGCGCTCGCCAACGAGTGGCGCAGAGATGAGTACACACCGTGGACGATGGAGGCCTACATTCGTGTGGCTGCCGATATGATTGAGCGGACACCCAAAGATGTGATCTATCACCGCGCTACTGGTACGGCTTCAGAGTCGATGCTGCTTGCACCTCTTTGGTGTAGCTGGAAGTGGAAGGTGCTTAACGGCATTGAGAGAGAGCTGGCACGCAGAGGGAGCTATCAGGGCTGGCAGTTAGAGACTGATGGGTATAAGGGGTCGGAGTACATTGAGAAGATTCCCTCTCCTTCTGGGAGAGGGGCAGGGTGAGGGGATTAAATTAACGGTTTTAATATATTTACCCCCTAACCCCAACCCTCTCCCTAAGGGAGAGGGGGTATTAGAGATTGAGTAAAATTCGTCGGAATCCCTTAGGGGAAAGTGAGTAGTAATACTCTAAATTGAATTATGAGGTTAAGAAATTGATGAAAAAGGTTGATTTAGTCTGTCCTGCAGGTGGATTTCCGGCACTCAGGAAGGCTGTCGACAGCGGTGCCAATGCGGTCTATATGGGATTTCGAGACTCGACCAATGCACGTAATTTCCCCGGTCTAAATTTTGATGAGCGCTCTGCCGCGCAGGCGATTAAGTATGCCCATGATCGGGGTGCTAAGGTTCTATTGGCCCTCAACACCTATCCTCAACCACAAAGCTGGAGCACCTGGACCGACGCGGTTGATCGTGCTGCACGGCTTGGGATTGATGCGGTGATTCTTGCCGATATCGGTCTGATGCGTTACGCCACCAAAAAATATCCAGATCTCAGATTGCATCTTTCGGTACAGGGTTCAGCCACCAGTGCCGAGGCGATCGAGTTCTATCGTGAGCAGTTCAATATTCAACGTGTGGTGCTGCCCCGTGTGCTTTCACTGGCTCAGGTTGAGCGGGTGATCAATAACACCGATGTTGAGGTAGAGGTCTTCGCCTTTGGTAGCCTCTGTGTGATGGTGGAGGGACGTTGTTATCTCTCATCCTATGCAACCGGTGAGTCACCCAACACCTGTGGCGCCTGTTCGCCAGCCAAGTATGTGGAGTGGTCAGAGGGGCCTGAAGGGCGTGATGTACGTCTTAATGGGGTACTGATTGACCGTTATGATCAGGTTGAGAGTGCCGGTTACCCTGTGCTCTGTAAAGGCCGTTTTAACGTTAAAGGGAAGCTCGATTATGCTATTGAGGAGCCCACCAGTCTCAGCGTGCTCGACATCATGCCGCAGCTGATCAAGATGGGGGTCGCCGCCATCAAGGTGGAGGGGCGTCAGCGCAGCCCCGCCTATGTGGAGCAGGTGACCAGTGTACTCAGAGCGGCACTTGATGCGGCAGAGAGTAGTCCTGATAGCTATGTGGCAAAACCGGAATGGGTCGCCCAACTCGGTCGAGTCTCTGAAGGGACCACCCATACTCTGGGTGCCCTGGAACGTGAGTGGCAATAGAGAGGAGAGAACAATGAGTAAATTGGCATTAGGACCTCTTCTCTACTTCTGGGACAGAGAACAGGTATTTGATTTCTACAAAAAGGCGGCCGAGTGGCCTGTGGATGTGGTCTACCTCGGAGAGGTGATCTGCTCCAAACGTCGTGCGCTCAACCGTGAAGATTGGTTAGAGCTGGCGGCGATGCTAAAACAGGCTGGAAAAGAGGTGGTGCTCTCAACGCTGGTATTGATCGAGGCAGACTCTGAGCTGCGAACCATGCACCATATTGCCGATAATGATGAGTATCTGGTTGAGGCCAATGAGATGGCCGCAGTGCAGCGGGTTGCGGGTAAAAAATCGTTTATCGCAGGCCCTCATCTTAACTGCTATAACCACGAGAGCATGGCGTTACTCAACGAACTGGGAGCCAAACGCTGGGTGATGCCGGTTGAGTTAGGAGAGGAGACACTGCAGGCGTTGATCGACAGGCGTCCCGCTGAGATGGAGGTGGAGGTGTTCGCCTATGGGCGTCTGCCACTGGCATTTTCGGCGCGCTGTTTTACTGCTCGTGCAGAGGGACTGCCCAAAGATGATTGTCAGCTACGTTGTGGCGATTATGCTGAGGGGCTGCTGGTTGAGTCGCAGGATGGTCAGCCGTTCCTTGATTTTAACGGTATCCAGACTCAATCGGCGGCCACCAGCAATCTTATCGCTGCTGTACCGAGAATGGTGGAGATGGGGGTCGATATGATTCGCCTGTCACCGCAACATCTTTCACCCAATTCAGTGTTGATGGCGCAGGTGGTTAATGCCTTTGCCGGAGTGCTGAATGGTAGCTTGAGTGTTGCCGATGCCGAGGCGGCGATTGAGAAGGTTAACGGTTCAACGTCACTCTGCAACGGCTTCTGGTATGGCGAAGCGGGGATGGATTGGCAGCCGGGGGAGATACCCGAGACTGTATAGGTGGAATTAATTTAGAGGCAGCTAGATAATTTAGCTGTAGAGAGTTTAGCAGGGCGATGGCCCGTTCAGTTATATGGAGAATTTTCATGAAGTTTCGTTTTGGACCTGTTTTAATCCTTAGCCTGATCACCTTGACAGGGTGTAGTGGTGATAAAAGCGCTGCGAAGAAAATTATTCTCGATGCGTTTCCAAAATCTACAGCTATAATTTTTGGCAAGTTCACCTCAATTGATGAGAACAATGGCTGTTATCAAATTCATATTAAAGACTATCGAGGGCAGGAGCAGGAAGCCAATATCGCACTGACCAAAGAGAATGCTGACGAAAATGTCTGGAGCAAATGGGTCTTCACCAAAAGTCTTGATGAGTGTCGTGAGGCACTAAAGCCGTGATCGATTTGCCCTGAATTACCTGCAATGGAGCAGACACCAAAACATCCCATAACGCTCTCCTTCTTCGATTCTGAGTTAGAGGGCGATTATCAGCAGGGCTACTTCGAAAAAATTCTCTACCAGGTCAGATTGTCACTACTGCTTGAAGTGGCGCTGTTCTCCTGTTTTGCATTTCTCGATGTATGGGTGGTTCCAGACAGCATTGTTGAAGTCTTACTGATCCGCTTTGTGATGGTTGTGCCATTGATGATGGCGGTCTATCTGGCAAGTTATAGCTCAGACTTTAGCAGGTATTGGCAACTGCTGATGGTGCTCGCCGGTCTCGTTTCAGGGATAGGAATTGTTGCGATGGTGATGGTGATCAAAACCGATGAACCGGGCAGCACCCTCTATCCTATTGGTCTGTTATTGGTGATGGCCTGGATCTATATGGTCACCGGCCTGCGTTTTATCTATGCGACGGTGACATGCCTGCTCATTATCTTTAGCTATAGCATCGTGGTTTTGACCATCAATCTGATACCACTCTACATGTTTGTTAATCAGCTCTTCTTTCTGATCTCAGTTATGGTTATCGGCGGATTCTCTGGCTATACACTGGAGCGCTACTCCCGAGAAGATTTTATTAAAAACCGGATTGCCGAATCATTAACCGAAAAGGCCAATGAGGCGACCAGAGCCAAGAGTAATTTCCTGGCGAATATGAGTCATGAGATACGTACACCGATGAACGCCATTATTGGTATGAGCTATCTGGCGCTGCAGACCGACCTGTCACGCAAACAGGCCGATTACATTGGCAAGATACATAACGCATCAAACTCACTGCTGGGGATCATTAACGACATCCTCGACTTTTCCAAGATCGAGGCTGACAAGCTGGATATTGAATCGATCCCCTTTCAACTTAACGATGTCCTGGAAGAGCTGGTGCACCTCATCTCTTTTAAAACAAAAGAGAAGGGGATAGAGCTGTTAATCGCCACCGGTTCTGAGATTCCTGCAGGGCTGCTTGGAGACCCCTTGCGACTTGGACAGATCCTGCTCAATCTCACCAACAATGCGGTCAAGTTTACCGACTCGGGTGAAATTGTGATTCGGGTCGAACTGATTGAGAGCGGTAATGAACAGGTCACTCTGCAGTTTTCAGTGACTGATAGCGGTATCGGTATGACCGATGAACAGGTCTCTAAACTGTTTCAATCGTTCAGCCAGGCCGATGCCTCCACAACCCGAAAATATGGTGGAACCGGTCTTGGGCTCAGCATCAGTAAAAATCTGATTGAGATGATGAATGGCAAGATCTGGGTAGAGAGTGCCCCCGGTGTCGGCAGCTCATTTATCTTTACCGCTAATTTTGCGCTATCGGATGAGCCGGCTCCTGTTCAGTCACTCGCTGTTAATGAGCTTAAAGCGCTGCCGGTTCTGGTGGTTGATGATAGCCCTGTGGCCAGAGAGATCATGCAGCAGTTGGCCGAAAGTCTCACCTTTAATGTGACGTTGGCAGCCAGCGGTGCCGAGGCGCTTGAGCTCATTCGCTCACAGGATCAACAGGGACAACCGTTTAAGCTGGTCTTTATGGACTGGAAGATGGGCGGCATGGATGGCATTGAGGCAGCTCGACAGATCAATGCGGATAGTGGACTGAATGAGCCACCGAAAATTGTGATGATCTCAGCATATGATCGCGATGAGCTCCTGAGGGAGCTGGATGGTGAGCAGCTGGATGGATTCCTGTCAAAACCGGTGGCGGCATCAACGCTACTGGATGCCACCATGCAGGCGTTGGGACATGGCGTGCAGCAGGTGAGCCGAACCACCCGAGAGTTGGGCATTGAGGCGGTGGCCGGTATTCGTGGTGCGCGCATTCTGCTAGTCGAAGACAATGCGGTGAATCAACAGGTTGCCACTGAACTGCTGGAGTTGGCTGAGCTACATGTGACTGTCGCAAGCAATGGTCAAGAGTTTCTGGAGCGGGTGAAGGCCGAACCGTTCGATGCGGTGTTGATGGATATACAGATGCCGGTAATGGATGGTTACACCGCTGCTCGGGAGATTCGTAAAGATTCGACCTATGCTGATCTGCCGCTGATTGCGATGACGGCCAATGCGATGGTGGGAGACAAGGAGCGATGTCTGGCAGCCGGTATGAATGATCATGTCGCCAAACCGATTGAGCCGGCACAGATGTATGCGGCGCTGGCCCGATGGGTCGAGGCGGGTGAGCGAGAGCGACCACTCCAGGCCGACACTGTCCGCAGTGATGGCGACAAGATGGCTGAAGTTGAGTTGCCAGATCTTCCCGGTTTTGATGTAGAGCGTGCGCTGTTACGTCTGGGTGGTAATCCGCAGGCCTACCTGAGAACCCTGCGGAAGGTGAGCGAAACCGAGCAGGATGCGATAGAGCGAATTGAACAGGCGCTGGAGAGGGGTGATCGCTATTCAGTTCTGCGTATCGTTCATACCCTCAAAGGGGTCTCTGGAAATATTGGTGCGATTGAACTGCAGGAGGTGGCTACGGAGCTAGAGATGGCTCTTGTGGAGGATAACCGCGCCGCTACAGACTCTTTAATGGTTGATGCAAAAAAGATCCACCGGCAGATGCTCGATACGATTAACCAGGCGCTGCAGAGTCATCATGAATCCAGCAAACAGACTAAAGTTAACCAGTCTGCCGATATTGATATCACTGCAGCGATCGCTGCGATTGCCTCTCAGGTTGAGAGCTATGACTCAATGGCCGAAGATGCTGTCAGTCTGTTGCTAGAGAGCGTTGAAGAGCCTCAGTTGAGGGCATCCTTAACTAAGTTAAGTCGCCATCTCAGCGCTTATGATTTTGATTCGGCACAGTCGATTCTTGATGAAATAATTGAGCAGCAGAGAAATATTTAGCCTAGGATATCTGTAATGTCGTTTTTAACTGTAGCGCTAGACCCATGAATCAAGAGAGGCCTCAACAGACTATCCTCGCAGTAGATGATACGCCGGCCAATATTGATGTGGTTAAAGGTATTTTATCGCAAAGCTATTTTGTTCAGGCGGCCGTTAGCGGCAAGATGGCGTTAAGGATTATTGAGAAGAGCAGACCCGATCTGATCCTACTGGATATTATGATGCCGGAGATGGATGGATATGAGGTGTGCCAGAAAATTAAGGCCGACTCAGCGCTATGTGAGATACCTATTATCTTTCTCACCGCCAAATCTGAGGAGGAGGATGAAGCCAAGGGACTTGAGCTGGGGGCGGTTGATTACATCACCAAACCACTTAGACCGGCGATTCTCAAAGAGCGGGTAAAAATCCATCTTGAGCTGAAGGCGGCCAGAGATCTCCTCAGCAGACAGAATGAGATACTCGAAGAGAAGGTGATCAAACGTACCCGGCAGATGGAGGAGTTGCAGGATGTTGCGATGGTTGCGATGGGCTCACTGGCTGAATCGCGAGATCCTGAGACCGGTAATCATATTCGACGTACTCAACACTATATAAAACTGCTGGCCCTTCATCTTAAAGATCATCCCCGCTTCAGCGATTTTCTGACTCCGGAAAATATCACTTCGATCTATAAGTCGGCCCCGTTGCACGATATTGGCAAAGTGGGGGTTCCCGATCACATCCTGCTCAAACCGGGCAAGCTGACAGATGAGGAGTTTACTGAGATGAAGCGGCATACGATCTATGGTCGTGATGCGATAGCGGCTGCCGAGATGAGTATCTCTCAGGCGGACAACTTCCTGGTTTTTGCCAAGGAGATTGCCTACGGCCATCAGGAGAAGTGGGATGGCTCAGGGTATCCGGAGGGATTGGCTGGAGATGATATTCCCATATCGGCACGTCTGATGGCGGTGGCTGATGTCTATGATGCCCTGATCAGCCCTCGCGTCTATAAACCGGCATTTCCCCATGAGAAGGCGATCGCCATCATTCAGGAGGGAAGAGGGACTCATTTCGATCCGGATATGGTCGATGCCTTTATGCAACTCGCCGATGAGTTTTTGGCCATCGCTCTTCAGTTTGCCGATTCTGAACCGGCCAATTAGTCGACATTTTTACCGGTTATCCCGGCAGTCAGTACAAACCGCATCGCCTCATCTCGGCTCATCTGAAGTGGACGTAGATCACTACGTGGCACCAGCAGGGTATAACCACCCACCATATAACTCATCGGCAGATAGACCAGCACACAACCTCGATCACGAAATGATGGGGGGAGCCGCTTCGGATCTTCCTGGGTCACAAAACCGACCAACTCCATACCGTTAACGGTCACCGCTACAACCTGTCCCAATCCCTCCTTTTGAGGAGAGAAAAAATCGAAGAAGTCACGAAAGGCGCGATAGACCGATTTGATGAGCGGCAGGTGGTAGAGCACCTGCTCACCCAGAGCAAACAGCTTGCGCACCAGATAGGCGTTCATCATCAGGCCAACGACAAAAACCACAAATACACCTGCCAACATCCCCAGACCGGGAAAGTAGCTGCTATTGGGGAGTAGATAGCGCAATGCGTTACCCATCACCTCTTCCGATGAGACCCCTAACCAGTAGAGTAGATAGATGGTCAGTACCACCGGTAACAGGGTAATAAAGCCGGTTAGCAGGGTTTTGCTGAGATACTTAAACATCATTCTTTCTCCATTAGTTTGAGGTTAGCCCACATGCTGCTCATCTTATATTTATTGGATAGTGATGACTATCACAGAACAGTTAGTGACTCATGATCGGATGACAATTGTAGGTATAATCGGCAGATTGCTAAAAGGGAAAACAATGTCGTCACAACTAACAGCGCTATATAACCGAGCTATTCTAGGCCATCCACTTTCTGTTTTAACCGTAGTTGCCATCGTGGCACTGGTTCTGGGTTATTACGCAACCCAATTCCGGCTCGATGCCTCTGCCGATACGCTGGTGCTGGAGAATGACCAGTCGCTCGAATATTATCGCTCGATTAAGGCCCGTTATGGCTCAGATGATAGCCTGATTGTCACCTACACCCCCAAAGCGGCACTCTTTTCAGATGAGGTGCTGGATGACCTGAAGCAGATGCGTGACAAGTTTCGAGCGATGGAGAATATCGACTCGGTCACCACCCTGCTTGATGTGCCGCTGATTGAGAGTCCACCTGTCTCGCTCTCAGATCTGAGTCAGGAGATTATCACGCTTGAGAGTGACAAGGCAGATCGAAAGCTGGCACAGCGAGAGTTTCTGTTAAGCCCCCTCTATCGGGATATGTTGATCAGCCCCGATGGCAGAACCACCGCACTTCAGCTGCTGTTTAAGCGTGATGAGAAGTGGTTCAAGTTGCTGCATGAGCGCAATGATCTCCAGGTTAAGCGTCTGGAGACCAGGCTCACCGAGCAGGAGAGGGCAAGGCTGGTCGCAGTTTCAAAGGAGTTTGATCGCTATAGCGCATCACAGCAGGCGCAGCTAATGGCGGATATCGCGACTGTGCGGGCCATTATGGCAGAACATACTGATAGGGCGGGTCTATTTCTGGGGGGGGGTGCCGATGATTGCCAGTGACTCAATTGAGTTTGTGGGCAATGACTTGGCTGTCTTTGGTTTTGGTGTCTTCGCCTTTTTGGTGGTGATCCTCACCATTATCTTTAGACGTCCGCGCTGGATTATCTTCTCAATGATCACCTGTCTTGTTGCGGGGCTACTGATGATGGGAGTTCTTGGTCTATTGGACTGGCCTGTCACAGTGGTTTCATCCAACTTTGTTTCGCTCATGCTGATTTTAACGCTGTCGCTGATGGTGCATCTGATCGTACGTTATCGAGAGCTACATAATGAGCATCCTGAAGCAGAGCAGAATGAACTGGTTCTGGAGACGGTGAAGAGCAAAGTGATTCCAAGCCTCTACACCTCTCTCACCACGATGGTGGCGTTTGCCTCACTGCTGGTGAGTGGCATTCGTCCGGTCATCGATTTTGGCTGGATGATGGTGATCGGTATTACCATCTCACTGGTTGTCGCATTTACCCTGTTTCCGGCAGCGCTGATGCTGTTGAAGGCGGAAAAACCGGTGATTGATCACGACTTTACCGAGAAGATTACTCAACTCTTTGCACGTGCCAATGAAAGGTACGGCAGGCAAATCATCTATATTTTTGCGACACTGGCATTCTTGAGTGTCTGGGGCTTTAGCCAGCTCACCGTTGAGAATCGCTTTATCGACTACTACAAAAAATCGACAGAGATCTACCAGGGGATGGAGCTGATTGATCGTAAGTTGGGCGGTACTACGCCACTTGATGTGGTGATAGATGCACCCGCTAGCTTCTTTGAAGTGGCTGATGTGCCTGTTGAAGATCCATCTATAATTGATGACATCATGGATATCTTCTCAAGTGATGAGGAAGAGGATGCGGGAATTACCGGCACCAGTTACTGGTTTAATAGCAATACCCTCAGCAGAATTGGAGAGATCCACGACTACCTGGATGGCCTATCTGAGACCGGCAAGGTGCTCTCTATCACCACAACGATCCGAATGCTTAAAAGCATCGATGAGGAGATTCTGACCGATAATCTGTCGCTATCGATCCTCTACAAGCGTCTTCCTGAAGAGATTAAGAGCGCCTTAATCACCCCCTATATGTCGGAGGATGGCAATCAGCTCCGTTTCAGTATTCGGGTATTTGAGTCAGATGTCTCTCTTAACCGTAAAGAGCTGCTGGCCAAGATTCAGGATGATCTGGTCAACAAGCTCGGTCTGCAAAAGGAGCAGGTTCATCTCTCGGGGATGGTGGTGCTCTATAACAATATGCTGCAGAGTCTATTCAGCTCTCAGATTCAGACCATCGGTGTGGTGTTTGTTGCCATTATGCTGATGTTTGCTGTGCTGTTTACAAATATACGTTTGGCGATCATTGCCATTATTCCCAACATGATTGCTGCCGGTTCGGTGCTCGGCTTGATGGGATGGCTCTCTATACCTCTGGATATGATGACCATCACCATTGCTGCGATCTGTATCGGTATCGGTGTTGATGACACCATCCACTATGTACACCGCATTCGTGAAGAACATGCTAAGGATGGTGACTACTGGGGGGCAGCACGACGTAGCCATAACAGTATTGGTCGTGCGATGTACTACACCAGTCTGACCATCACTCTGGGCTTTTCGATTCTGGCATTTTCCAACTTTATTCCGACCATCTACTTCGGTCTACTAACCGGCTTCTCTATGTTGATGGCTCTGGTGGCTAATATGACGTTACTGCCAGTTTTGATTGTAAGGTTTAAACCTCTGGGCAGAGCAAAAGTATAAAAAATAAGGTTCCCATAAACGGGCAGGTGGGGGCGGCGTCAAATAGGCGTAATTGCTCTATATGTGAGCAAATAGACTCCACCAACTTGACTCAAGCCCCAGGAGGTAATTTTAAGCGGGTATAAAAAAAGGGTGGCCCAGTTTAATGGGTCACCCTTTTGAAGTTTATAGCCTGTTCGCTATCTACTTACCATTGGCACGGCGCTCTTCAAAGGCTTTCCTGTTCTCTTCCATAGCTTTGCGTGAACGCTCCTCAGCCTCTTTGGCCTGTTTTCGGAACTCCTCTTGCCGCTTTTTAGAAGCCTCCTGCTGCTCTTTTACCTGCTTTTGAAACTCTTCGTTGGTTTTACTGAAATCAGGAGCCTGTGGGGCTACATAACCTTGTGGTGCTACAGGTGGTGCATAACCATATGGAGCATAGCCATAACCGGGATATCCGCCATACCCATATCCTGGGCCATTCCAGGGACCGCCCCAGGGGCCGCCATAGTTATATGGGCCGTAACCATAGCCGGGACCATAGTTATAGTTGTTGAAGGGATTCCAGTTGTTACCACCCCACCATGCCTGAGAGCTTGTAGCGCCAATGAGTAGCAGTGCTGCAAACAGATATTTAGTTAGTTTCATGTTATCTCCTTGTACCAATCTCTATTGAATTCTTTCTTTTGAGTATGTAATGAATGATCACGATCCACCCATTCTCTATTTGTAGATAACTATTTTTCATAAATCAATGACATAAATCAATATAAAAGAATTAATAGATATACATAAACCCGGAGTGGGCTACTCTGAAGGTAGGAACAATAATTATTCTAAATATCAAAGGAAGAGCTATATATGTCTATGAAAAAAGTTGGTTTTTGGATCGCAGTTGCGTCAATGGTCAGTTTTGCACAAGCAGGTTTTGCTGAAGAGGACTCTTCAATAGCACGAGGGGGAAAGCTTTACGATAAATGGTTTAAAGTTATCGGTGCTGAAAAGCCTAAAGATACACATCCAGCCTGGCCCGCCTCAAATACCAAGAAAAAGGGGAATGCCACCCATCGATGCAAATCCTGCCATGGTTGGGATCTGATGGGTAAAGATGGGGCCTATGCAAAGGGTTCTTATAAAACAGGTATTAAGGGTCTGAAGAATATGGAGGGAGCTTCAAACGGCAAGGTGATTGCTGCGATGAATGATTCAACTCATGGCTATAGTGGAAAGATGAGTTCTCAGGACTTTACCGATCTGGCTAATTTTGTCACCAAAGGTCAGATCAATATGGAAACATTCATTGATCGTAAAACCAAAAAGGTCAAAGGTGATGCGAAACAGGGCGAACGTTACTACAACACCGTTTGTGCAGGTTGCCATGATAAAAATGGTCTGATGCCGAAAGATATGCCGGCTCTTGGAATGTTAGCCAATAAAAATCCTTGGGAAATTATCCAGAAGATTCAAAATGGTCAGCCTGATGAGAAGATGCCGGCGATGCGTGCTTTCGATATTCAAGTCTCTGTCGATATTCTTGCCCATTTGCAAACACTCCCTAAAGAATAAGAGTGGTTAGAGGCATCACCCACGTTTAATCGGTTGGTGCTTCTATTTCACTAAAGTTATCAGGTTAGTAAGTTTTTAGGTAACAATGATGACGCCCCTTTTATTAAGGGGCGTTTTTTATGGAGAAAGAGTTGGCATTTTTAAAATTAGAGAAAAGAGTTCTCACTGTTTTTGTTACAGGTGTTGCTGTCGGCATCATTTTGTGGGGAGGTTTTCACACAGTTGTTGAGATGACCAACAGCCCAGATTTTTGTACCTCATGTCATGAGATGGCGCAGACGGTATTTCCTGAGTACAAAAAGAGTGTTCACTACAGTAATGCCTCAGGAGTACGAGCCACCTGTGCCGATTGTCATGTTCCCAAAGAGTGGGGGCCGAAGATGGTTCGTAAGATTCAGGCAAGCAATGAGCTGATTCATAAGATGCTGGGCACTATAGATACCAAAGAGAAATTTGAGGCGAAGCGGGCGGAGCTGGCAGAGCGTGTCTGGCTGAATATGCAGCAGAGTGACTCGCGTGAGTGTCGCAATTGCCATGATAAAGCGGCGATGGATTTCCATAAACAGCGCAAACGTTCAGCAGAGAAGATGGAGAGGGCTTTTGCGAAAGGGAAGGAGACCTGTATCGATTGTCACAAGGGGATTGCCCATAAATTGCCCGAGGGCTATGACGATGACGACGATTAACTATTTACTGATCTACCAGCCAATCTCCTGAGCGGTTAGACGACCAATCAGTGTCTGGTTAAGGTGTTCAGGAATGTCTGCCTCATTAGATGAGACAGGGATGCGCCCCCCCATGATCTCAGCCGTCTGCTGTGGATATAGTGGTTCAAGCTCAGGATCGGCATAACCTTCAGGGAAAATGGGTAGGGAGGTATGCAGATCATATTTATCGGTAGCCCCCAGGGTGTGCAACAGCTCATGGGTGATGATGACACTGTTGGATTGCGTCATATTTTTGCTGGCAAAGGCGTGAATCAGACCAATATGCCCCTTCTCCAGTCCCAGAGAGTGTGGAACCATCGGCATGAGAGCCGGATCGTGGTAGAGCACAAATAGGCTGATATCACCGGCCAGACTCTTATCCTCATTGTTCCAGGCCCAGTAGCGGAGCTGTAGACTCCACAGCATCACCTGTAACAGGGAGCCATTTTCCGGTGGTTTGGGTGGCATCTGGTTTATCGGTATTGCTAGAGAGACCTTTATCGGTTGTTCTGTAGCGATACCATAATGGTCGGCTTCATCTTTAATGAACGCTTCAATGGCGGCTAACTGCTCAATAGTGAGTGATTCGATATAGTCGAGGGTGTTGGGGCTGTTGTCGGCGGCGATAGGATAGATCACAGTCCAAACTGAGTTGTCCCACTCAACCAGTTGAGACCTGGTTTTCCACTGAACGGCGGCAACCAGAATCAGGATAAAGATCAGAATGAATATGCGCGCCTTTTTAAACATCTCGTTTCGCTAGATTGAGAAGAGGACTGTTGCGCTTAGCTTGAGTTTAATTAATTTGAGGAATATCAAATTTGTGACGAAGTTTGCTATCAATGCCACTCTTGTTCAGTAGTTGAAAAGCACGTTTTCCCAGGCGCTCACCCAGTACCGCATTAAGGTGGAGCTCGGGATCAAAATCGAGAGAATCGAGCATATTTTTCACGAATAGCCCGGTCTCGGTCTCACCCTCAATGGTGAGTTGACGATTAAAGAAGAGGGTGTCGGGATCTTCGGCGCGAGTGGCCAACTTCCAGAAGCTCTCCAGCGTCCCTGCGATACGCACATCATGTCCGGCCGGTGCATCTTTCAGTTTTGAGCGAACAAGGCGGCGCTCTTTGACCAGAAACAGCAGCTCAGTCTTGCTATCGGTGATGCCTATTGCGATTCGCTTCCCCTCCAAATCCTCCAGTTGATCGAGCATCCACTGTCCCTTCAATAGGTGATTGAATGTTCTCGAAAAGAGCTCGGTATGGAGCGCATCGGGGAGGGTGCGTAAGAATATGGATAGAGCTGACATCTAAAATCACCTGATAATATTGA
This sequence comes from Gammaproteobacteria bacterium, assembly GCA_026193675.1. GTDB lineage: Bacteria > Pseudomonadota > Gammaproteobacteria > Thiohalomonadales > Thiohalomonadaceae > JAOTST01. The sequence continues at coordinate 19,650 of JAPHSO010000061.1, forward strand.
GGTCTAGCTATTCTCGCGGTTCTCAATCAGATCTTCAACCACCGCCGGATCGGCGAGGGTGGAGGTGTCACCGAGGGCATCAATCTCATTGGCGGCAATCTTTCTGAGGATACGGCGCATGATCTTACCCGAGCGGGTCTTGGGGAGACCGGGGGCCCACTGGATCACATCGGGGGATGCGATGGGGCC
>JAPHSO010000008.1 GCA_026193675.1 Gammaproteobacteria bacterium
CGTGCCGGTGAACAGGGACGTGGTTTCGCGGTGGTTGCCGATGAGGTACGTACTCTCGCCAGCCGAACTCAGGCCTCGACCGAAGAGATCAATCAGATGATCGAGAAGCTGCACGAGGGCTCTCGAAAGGCGGTAACGGCCATGGTGTCGAGTCAGGATCGTGCAACTCAGGCGGTTGAAAAGGCCTCTGCAACCGGTAGCGCACTGAGAGCGATTGTTGAAGCGGTGACTCAAATCAGTGATATGACCACCCAGGTTGCCAGTGCCACTGAAGAGCAGTCTGCGGTAGCCGGTGAGATCAATCGTAATGTGGTACAGATCAACGATATGACTCAGCAGACAGCAGCCGGTTCACAACAGACAGCGCAGGCCAGTAATGAGATCGCCTCGCTGGCGACACAACTACAGGAGTTGGTGAGTCAGTTTAAGGTTTAAATCCTTAAGGTGGCTATTTAATAGAGTTGTCTATTTGAGGCGGTTGTCCCTAAAATAGGGGATGCAATATAGCGACCTGAGAGATTTTATCGCCCAGCTTGAAGCAAAGGGTGAACTGAAGCGAATCACAATTGAGGTCGATCCCCATCTGGAGATCACCGAGATCGCTGATCGCACCCTGCGAGCTGGTGGCCCGGCCCTGCTGTTCGAAAACGTCAAAGGCTTCAACACCCCACTACTGGCCAATCTATTCGGCACCCCTGAGCGGGTGGCGATGGGGATGGGGCGTAGCTCGATAGAGGAGCTGCGAGAGGTGGGAAAATTTCTCGCCTATCTTAAAGAGCCTGAACCTCCCAAGGGGATCAAAGATGCCTGGGAGAAGCTGCCGATGCTTAAGCAGGTGCTCTCAATGGCCCCTAAAAAGGTCAAAAAGGGTGCCTGTCAGCAGGTGGTGCTGGAGGGGGATGATGTCGATCTCAACCAGCTACCGATCATGACCTGTTGGCCCGGTGATGCGGCGCCACTCATCACCTGGGGACTTACGGTCACCAAAGGCCCCTATAAAGATCGCCAGAATATGGGGATCTACCGTCAGCAACTGATCGGCAGAAACAAGCTCATTATGCGTTGGCTCTCCCATCGTGGGGGTGCCCTCGATTTCCGTGCCTGGAAAGAGAAGCATCCGGGAGAAATGTTCCCGGTCTCTGTTGCCCTGGGAGCGGATCCGGCGACCATTCTGGCGGCGGTCACTCCGGTGCCTGATGCCCTTTCAGAGTATGCCTTTGCCGGACTGCTACGCGGCTCCAAGACCGAACTGGTCAAGTCGATCTCAAATGATCTACAGGTGCCTGCCTCAGCAGAATATGTGCTTGAGGGCTATATCGACCCTGAAGAGATGGCCGATGAGGGGCCCTATGGCGATCATACCGGTTACTACAATGAGGTCGATAGCTTCCCGGTCTTTACCGTTGAGCGAATCACCCATCGTGAAGATCCCATCTACCACTCAACCTACACCGGTCGTCCACCGGATGAGCCGGCTATCCTCGGTCTTGCTCTGAATGAGGTCTTCGTGCCGATTTTGCAGAAGCAGTTTCCTGAGATTAGCGATTTCTATCTACCGCCGGAGGGGTGCTCCTACCGCATGGCGGTGATTAGCATTAAAAAGGAGTATCCGGGTCACGCCAAGCGGGTGATGCTGGGGCTCTGGTCATTCCTGCGTCAGTTCATGTATACCAAGTTTGTGATTGTGGTCGATGAGGATATCGATATCCGCAAGTGGGAGGATGTGATCTGGGCCATCACCACCCGTATGGATCCGGCACGTGATACCACTTTGCTGGAAAATACCCCGATAGACTATCTCGATTTTGCCTCACCAGTCTCGGGGCTCGGCTCCAAAATGGGACTTGATGCGACCAATAAGTGGCCTGGGGAGAGCAACCGTGAATGGGGTGAGGTGATCGAAATGGATGCAGCAGTAAAAGAGAGAGTTGACTCAATCTGGGATCAACTAGGCATCGGTGCGGGAGAATAATATGCGGCGAATTATGATACTCAATTCCAAGGGTGGGTGCGGCAAGAGCACCATCTCCACCAATCTTGCAGGTTACTTTGCGAGCCAGGGCACAGAGACACGACTGCTCGACTTTGATCCGCAGCAGAGTAGTATCGACTGGCTCAAAATGCGCCCGGAAGATCGTCCCAGAATTGGCGGTTTGTCGGCCAATATCGATAACATTATGATACCCAACCACAAAGGGGTGCTGATTATCGACACCCCCGCAGGTATGCGCGGTAAAGAGCTTAAATCTTACGTACGGCATGCCCACACCATTATCATTCCGGTGTTGCCATCGCCTATTGATATGCGGGCGACAGCGCGCTTTATCGAGTCGGTTTTGCTGCTGGGTAAGGTGGATAAAAAGAAGGTTCGTCTCGCCGTGGTTGCCAATCGGGTACGCAAACAGACGCGCATCTATCAGGGGCTGCGCCGTTTTCTGAAGAGTCTCGATATCCCTTTTATTGCGGTACTACGAGAGAGCCAGAACTATATCCGTGCAGCAGATGAGGGGCTTTCGATCTTTGAGGGACAGCCCTCAAAGGTGGAAGAGGATCTTCATCAGTGGCAACCCATCATTAAGTGGCTAAAGAGCAGTGCCAGCCATCCGCTGCAGTCCAAGAAGAAGGGCGGCAAGACAAACTAGCCGTTCTGCGCATTAGAGTGCCCCCTTTAAATGCATCTGCTATTTAAGGGCTCACTCCAGGCACATCTCAATTGTCTCGATCACTTCGCTTACATCCTGGTAGTTGATGGCAATCGGCCAGCGGGTCTGCTCATTGATCTGCAGCACCAGTGAAGGATAGGAGTCGACACCCAGCGAACGGGCCTGCGCAATCTCCTGTTGAAGCTGCTGCTCTGTACTATCGGCCGTGAGCAGGGAATAGAATTGATCTCGATCGAGATTCAGCGCCTCGGCAATGCTGCATAAAACATCAATATCAGATGGATTTTTCGCCTGCCGGTAGTAGGCATCCTGGATCGCATAGCTCATTTTCAGGTCGTATGATTGATCTGCCATGTGACGCGCCGCAATCACCGCGCGGCAGGCGGGATAGGTTGAACGGCGGGGTTGGTTCTGTTCCCAGAAATCGAAGTTAAAGTGGGTGTCAGGCAGGCTCTCCTCGATGCGACGCCAGCTCTGTTGAACCATCCGCCTGGTCTTACTGTCCATTGGAGCATCACTGTCGGCTGCCAGACCACCCAGAAGTCTCACAAACTCAACCTTGCCTTCAAAGTGTTGGGTCAGATACTGCCAGTTTTCGCGGAAAGCGTAGCACCAGCTGCACATCGGATCGTGGATATAGTAGAGGATAGGTGGCGACATGGTTGTGGTGACTCACTCTGTCTCGGTGTGGTGCTGGCGGACATACTCAAACATCATCACCGATGCAGCGATACTGACGTTGAGACTCTCGACAGAGCCAAATTGGGGAATCGAAATGGAGTGGATATCGGGATAGTCGCTCTGTTCAAAACTGATCCCAAACTCCTCATGGCCCAGGATAAAGGCGCTCTTCTGAGGCAGAGAGATATTTAACAGACTCTGCTCACCATCCGGCTCCAGAGTGAAGAGTTGGTAACCCGCCTCGGTCAGCTCTCTATGGCAACTATCAAAATCATCATGAAAGCGGGCCGGCACCTTCTTAAATGAACCCTTGGCGGGGGCAGGATCAAATGGGCCGATGCCGACGAGATGAACAGAATTGGCCCCCATCGCCTCGGCACTGCGAAATATTTTTGGAATGTTAAAACCGGCCTTCAGGTGATCGAGCACAATAATAAAGTCGTGTGCTCCCACTTTGGCCAGAACATTTCTCTGACGCTGTTTCTGGTATCGCAGCAGTGCCTGTTTACGCATCTCCTGTCGATCTTTTCTCTCTTGACGGCTGACCAATGGTTTTATCTCAAGGGTGGAATGTGTCGGCTATTTTCGAGGATAGATGGGCCATTGTGAAGCATTAATGGTGAGATCAATGAATAGGTTAGGGCAAATTTTGACCTTTTTAGTCGGAAATAGGATAATTGGCCTCAATTAATACTTCAGGAGCCCAGTTGTGGCAGCAGAACTTACAGAGTCAGAAAGGACTCAACTTGGACAGGTCGTTACAGGGATTTTCGACGCCTGGGGTGTCGAAGATGCGATGCAGATTGTTCTGCTAGGGCTCCCTGAAAAGACCAAACCACGTCAGTTGACCCGATTTCGTCACGGTCAGCAGCCACTACCACAGGAAGATGAGCTTCTAGATCGCGCCAAGCATATCCTTGGGATTCAGCAGTCATTGGAGATAATGTTCCCGCTCAACAAAAATATGCCGCTGTTCTGGTTACGAAATCGCAATCGCTCGCTTAAGGGAGTTCCTCTGAATATTATGTTGGAGACCGGATTGTTGGGAATGGGACGTGTTTGGCGAACGCTGGACTGCACCCAAAATTGGGTAGACTAAAGGTCGCTACTTAACCGCTCTCATAAAAAAGCCCGCTTGCTGCGGGCTTTTTTAATGGTTTCATTAGATGGCTCTACTCTTTGGTTACCCAGGTGTCACTGATCCCCTTCAGCTTAGGCATCGTTTTAGCGTAGGCCTTCGCCTCATCATAGGTGCCAAAGCCTGTGACACGAACGCGATACCAGATTTTTCCATCCTTAGTGGTAAAGGGATCCCGGGAGGCGTTAACGCCAGCCTTTTGCAGACGGTTAACCTCACTATTGGCACCTTCGCGGCTTGATAGTGAGAGAAGGTTAAGCGCCCACCCCTGGGCCGGTTTTTTGGCGGTTTCAGCCACCTTCGTAACCAATGGTGGGGCGGTCGCTGTCGCGACAACCGTTGGCCGTTTTTCCATCTCTACCTTGAGCTCAGCAATCCGCTGCTCCAGCTGTTGCAGGCGCTCCTCAAGTTTGCCGATCACCTCCTCATTGGCGTTGGCATCCATATGACTGAGTGGCCCATCGACCATTCTTGATAGCTCATTGATGCGTAGATCAAGATCACGAATTGAACTGCTGTTCTGATCAACAATCGGATTGTAGGTCGATTCAGATGCCATGCGAAGTTGTGAGTTCTCCTTCTGTAGCTTGGTGATTTTGGAGTTATTTATCTGTGCGGCTTTCTGGGCCTCAAGAGCTAACCAGACACCGCCACCGCCAGCACCAAGGGCAATAATAATAAATAGAGAGACAAGGATTGTGCCCACCATTGATGACGATTTCGGACTCTCACTGGCCGCTATGGCAGGCTCTGGCACTTCGGCCCTGGGCTCATCTGGGATTGCTGCGGGCTCCTCTTCAGCTTCAATCTCTGCAACTGATGCTGGTTCGGCGGCAACAACCAGCTCTGGCTCCTCTTCGGCGAAGGGCTCTTCATCATCTGAAATCAGATCATCAAGCATGCTTTCAACCGGCTCCTCTTCAGCGGGAGCTGCGGCAATCTCTTCAGGTTCATCGATGTCGACGGAGAGGTCGAGCTCATTCTCATCAATATCGAGCTCTCGTTCAGGAGAGGGTTCAGAATCGGCGACTAAATCATCGAGCATGGAGTCGATGTCATCTTCGCTCTCAGGGGCTGGCGTCTCATCGCTAATGATCTCATCTACATGCCCCTCCATATCATCGAGAAGAGCGTCGAGGTCATCTGGAGCATCAGCGCTTTCAGCGGGCTCTGCAGTCTCCTCCTCACTCTCACTATCAAGGTTGATGGAGCTGTCGAGGTCATCGAGCAGAGCGTCGAGATCATCTAGCTCATCAACGCTCTCTTGAGCGGGGCTCTCTTCGGCAGGTTCCTCGGCAACTTCAGTGGGAGAATTGAGACCATCGAGCAGGGAGTCGAGATCGTCATCATCAGCATCGAGTTCATTGAGTAGTGCATCATCGTCGCTCTCTTCAGGAAAGAGATCATTAAAATCGGAGAGTAGATCATCTCCATCATCAATGGCGTCTGGCTTGTTCTCGTCGGTCACAGAAATCCCCTCGGTATTGCGATCAATTTTTGTCAGATGTACTGCCCATTAAACCATGTTCTGCCTAGGGGTGGAAGCTATGAGGGGCTGCACCGGTGCCGATTAATTGAGCATGAAAAATGATTGTAGAGTGGTGCAATGGGTGGTGAAATATGGGCTCAAAATATTTAGCTCAGTCCAATTATAAAGAGAAGATAGTGAAGGCTAAAATTTTTACTCTAAGGGCCATTACAACAGCTATCGTCACCCTGATGATAGGTGCTCTGCTGAGCCTGGAGTTTGATGACTGGGGCTGGTTCTCGCGTTCGGGTTCACTGGTGGTGATTAACGGTATTATCCTCACCTCTCACCAGATCATTCAGCATATGCATAACCTGAGTCAGTATCAGCAGCAGAGGCAGTCACAGTTTCAGAGGGATTGGGCCCATGAGGATAAGCACCACCTGATTCGTGATGATTCAGAGAACCGCTGGAAGAGCGAGAAGTATGGTCTCTATATGCTAATAGTGGGAACAGTGGTCTGGGGCTTTGGCGATCTGCTGAACCGGATTTAACCGTTTACAGAATGGCTCAACACCGCTACCTGAGATAGTAGCTGTTCACCACTAAATTTGACCTGTGACGCCTTTTCGGCGACCGTGTCACTAATTTGGGCGATGCTGTTGATATTGGTATTGACCTCTTCGGCCACCGCACTCTGCTGCTCTGTTGCTGATGCGACCTGGGTGTTCATATCATTAATGGTCGATACCTGACCGGCAATCTCTCCGAGAGACATCGCCGCCTGTTCAACCGACTCTTCACTGATTAACGCCTGCTTTGATGCCGCCGCCATCACATTAACCGCATCTTCAACACTGACGTTCAATGCGTCGATCATATTTCTGATCTCATTGGTTGCATCTCCGGTTCGGGTTGCAAGGGTTCGCACCTCATCAGCGACCACGGCAAAACCACGACCCTGCTCACCGGCACGGGCGGCTTCGATTGCAGCATTCAATGCCAGCAGGTTGGTCTGGTCGGCGATCCCTCGGATCACATCAAGCACGGTGGTGATCTTCACACTCTCCTCTTTAACTTGGCCGATCACATCGCTGGCATGGGAGATGTCACTATTCAGCTGA
>JAPHSO010000238.1 GCA_026193675.1 Gammaproteobacteria bacterium
GAGCCGGCTTAGAAAAGTGGCTGAAATCTGAGTTTGGTGTCAAATTGGAGCGTTTGCGGCAGTTGAGCACTTTTAATCACACATTCACCCACTTTAAGCTCAAAATATCACCCATTATGCTTCGGGTGAGTCGTGCCAGAACGGATCGAGTCATGGAAACATCGGCGCGACTCTGGTATAAAGCCGACCAGTTTAGTCAGATTGGTCTGCCGACACCTATTAAGAGGATTGTTGGTGAGGTCCACTCAACAGTTTCTGAGGAGAGTTAACATGACGCGTATGGTCAATTGTGTAAAGCTGGGTAAAGAGGCTCCAGGTCTCGAGCGCCAAACCTATCCAGGTGATCTGGGTAAGAAGATTTTCGACAACGTTTCACAAGAGGCGTGGCAGCAGTGGATGCAACAGCAGACCATGCTAATCAATGAATATCGTCTCTCTCCAATCGATCCCAATCATCGCAAAATGCTTGAAGGTGAGATGGAGAAGTTCTTCTTTGGTGGTGGCGAGGGCTTTAAGCCGCCAGGTCAATAAAGGCTGGGAATAGAAGCGCTTTAGTATTTTCTGATATACTAGCGGGCTCGGTTGCAGTCGGTGAATAAGGTGCCGAGTGACATACCAATAAACGTTTAGGAGAACTCTGTGGATAACAAAACAAATACCTATTTCGGCTTTAGCATGATGATTGTCGTGGCTGTAGCTGTTCTCGATATTGCCATCTCATCAATGATGTGTGGTCTTCATAACAGGGGTGGTGATGCAGATATGAGTGCTGAAGCGACAACCGCACGCATCGCGCCTGTGGCTATGCTCAATACCGGTGCTGCAATTGCGGCGCCTGCACCCGCTGCTGCCGCAGCGCCAGCTGCAGCCCGCTCTGGAGAGGATGTATACAAAGGCTCTTGTTTTGCATGTCACGGAACAGGTGCTGCAGGTGCGCCCAAGGTGGGTGATGCAGCAGCCTGGGGAGCTCGTATTGCCAAGGGCATGGATGCACTGCTTCAGAGTGCGCTTAATGGTGTTCCGGGTACCGGTATGACACCTAAAGGTACTTGCGCGACCTGTTCGAGCGATGAGCTTAAAGCGGCTGTTGAGTACATGATTTCGAATAGCAAGTAACTCTTCAGCGGGTCAAATAGAAAAGGGGTGCTTTAAGCGCCCCTTTTTATTAAAAACGCTCTAAACCGATTAGTGAGGAACGTCGATGAAAATAGTACTGTTTTTGACCCTGATCTATCCAGCCTATCTGTTTATAAAATTGGCATGGCAGCTTCTACGTCGGCGGGCTGCACGTCACAACGATTAATCAATCGGCTGATTCACCCTCTCGCCACTTCTCAAAACAATCCAGCCCGCAGAAGTGGGCAACATAGTCTGAGGACTCATCACTTTTGGCACTCGACTGAGGTATTTCACTGAGACAGACCGAGCACGCCACCATCTCTTCGCTAACGTGTTCAGTACCCTTTACGCTACTGGGGTAACCACTGCTGTTCATATCTTATCTCCCACAGCTATTTCTTACTGTAATAGTAGGAAATAGGATGGGGTTTGTCGAGAATGTAATTTAAAAGCCTGGAGTAGGAATAGACGGACTCCACATATAGATAAAAGGTTGATAACATCGACCGTCTAATAATAGCAACATGGAGCTGTTCAAGTGTTAATGGGGCAGGAAGAGCGGAGTGATCCAAGTGTGATTAAGGAGCAGTCTAAGCTGCTCTTTAGTAGCGCTTATTCAGCCGTTCTGGCCAATATCGGCACCGCACTCATTTTTTATCTGCTTATCATCGATAGTGGCATATCGGGATATGCCGGATACTGGTTTGTCATCTTTTTAGGAATTGCCATCTCTCGCATGGCGGTTACGCTACGTTTTAATGATGAGATCAGTGCGGCTGATCTGCAACGATCGCTCAAACTATATTTTGTAACCATTCTGCTATTGAGCACCGCCTGGGGTTTTGCCTATGTGATGCAATATCAATTAGGCAATGATGATGTGCGTAACTTCACCCTTCTCATCTATCTGGGGCTGGTGGCGGCATCGATCTCAACCATGTCTGCATGGTTGCCATCTATGCTGGCCTTTGTTTTTCCTCAGCTCACAATGATGGTTGTGATATTGATCCTTGAAGGGGAGATTGTCAGTTACTACACCGCGCTGGCCGTTCTGGTCTACAGCATGCTGATGTTGGTGCTGGCAAAAAATCTTAATCGAAATCTCATTGACTCACTGGAGTTGAAGTCGGTCAATTTGAATCTGATTGATAATCTCAATGAAGAGGTTGAACAGCGCGCTCAGGCACAAAGAGAGCTTGAGAAGCATCAGGCCGATCTTGAAAAAGTTGTTGAAGAGCGAACTCAAGAGCTGGTTGGGATTAATGAAAATCTTCAGCGGGAGATCGATGAGCGTCAGCAGGTAGAGCAGAACCTTCGATTTGCGGAGCACTATGATCAGTTGACGGAGCTCCCCAATCGGGTGCTGTTGCTTGATCGAATCAAGCATGCGATCTCATCCTCTGCGAGGGAGGAGTGGATGGTTGCGGTTCTATTCCTGGGGATTGATCGTTTTAAGAAGATTAATGACAGCCTTGGGCACGCGGTTGGCGATAAACTGTTGCAACAGGTTGCCAGCAGATTGGAGCTGCTCCTACGAGAGGGTGATACGGTTGCCCGCAATAGTGGTGATGAGTTTGTCGTGGTTCTTGAGCGGATTGACCGAGCCAATGCCGCAGAGCTTGTGGCACGTAAGGTGATCGCCTCTCTAAATGATATGTTTAACATTGATGATCACGATATCCATGTTGGTGTCAGTATCGGTATAGCGGTCTTCCCTTTTGATGGTGATGGGCCACAGCAACTTCTGGAGAGTGCTGATACGGCGATGCATCGAGCCAAGCAGAAGGGCGGAAACAATAGTCAGTTTTATGCTGAGGGGATGTCAAAGGAGATTCGTGACAGACTCGATATGGAGAGCCGGCTGCGCTTTGCAGTAGACCTTAATGAACTATTTATGGTCTACCAGCCACAGGTCGATTCTATTACAGGTGAGACGGTCGGTTTTGAGGCGCTGATTCGCTGGGAGAATCCTGATCTGGGCCTTGTTAGGCCAGACCAGTTTATACCGCTGCTGGAAGAGAATGGCATGATCAACTCAGTGGGTGAGTGGATCATTAAAGATGTTGTTCGGTTCATTCAATCGGGTGGGGCTCAGGATTGTCGGGTCTCAATTAACCTCTCTGCACGTCAGTGTAGTCAGGCAGGTCTTGGAGACTTTATTCACAGGGTGGTGAATGAGTATGCAATTGACCCGTCGAAGCTTGAATTTGAGCTCACCGAATCGATGCTGATTGATGACTTTAAAAGTTCAACGGCACTAATTACTCAGTTACAGGATATGGGATGCACCATTGCGTTAGACGATTTTGGTACCGGCTATACCTCAATGGGCTATCTGGCTCAGCTCAATATCGATGTCATCAAGATCGATCGCTCATTTATTACAGGAATCGATAGTGATGATAACCTGCGCAAAATTGTCTACGCCATTATCGGCATGAGCCAGAGCCTGGAGATTGAAAATGTGATTGAAGGGGTGGAGACTGCGGAAGAGCTTGCGACTGTACAGGCCCTTGGTGGTCGAGTGATTCAAGGCTACCTCTACAGCAAACCGCTCAGGCGAGGTGCCGAGCTAGAGGATTGGTTTAGCCGCTAATTTAACTATCTTTATCTGCCAGAATCGCTCTCAAGTTGGCAAGCTGAGCCTTGCCGTGTTCCTGCTTCTCCTCCCTGCTGCGACTATCTTTTTGCCCCACATAGTGAAGGTCTTCCTGAGGGAGCTCCTCCAGGAAACGACTCGGCTGACAACGCACCAGTTCACCACCACGTCTGCGGCGGGCGGCTCGGGTGATGGTGAGTGTCTCTTGAGCACGGGTGATACCCACATAGGCGAGGCGCCGCTCCTCCTCTATATTCTCCTCTTCAATGCTGGTGCGGTGCGGTAGCAGCTCCTCTTCCATACCGACCAGAAAGAGGTGGGGGAACTCAAGTCCTTTAGAGGTGTGCAGGGTCATCAGGCGAACCGTATCACCACTCTCACCACTATTCTGTCGATCAAGGATATCGAACAGACTGAGCCGGGCAACCAGATCGCCCAAATGGATCTCCTCCCTCTCCTTATCCTCAATCTCATCGGTCATGCGCTGAAGCCAGGCGATGAGCTCAAGCACATTCTCCATCTTACGTTCGGCACCCTTAGGGGTCGGCGTTGTATCATTGAGCCAATTGAGGTAGTCGATCTCTTTAACCATATCGCGCACCACCTGCACCGGATTCTCCAGTTTAATACGCTCCCCCAATTCACCTACCCAGTCACAGAAGTGATTCAGGCGGGCATAGGCTCTAGAGTTGATAACCTCTTTTAGCCCCAACTCTGTGCAGGCTCGAAATAGCGTAATCCCGCGCTCACCGGCATAGTTGCCGAGCTTTTCAAGCGAGGTGGCACCAATTTCGCGGCGCGGTGTATTGACCACCCGCAGGAAGGCGGTGTCATCATCTGGATTAGATATGAGGCGCATATAGGCCATGATGTCCTTCACCTCGGTGTAGGCAAAAAACGAGGTGCCGCCACTGAGGTGGTAGGGGACGTGGTACTCACGTAGCGCCTTTTCGAGGGGGCGTGACTGATAGTTGCCGCGATAGAGGATGGCATAGTCGCTATAGTCACACTTACTCTGAAAGCGGTGACCGATAAGACGAGAGACCACTTTAGCCGCCTCATCATCCTCGTCAGCAGCGGTCACCACCTTAATCGGTTCCCCATAGCCTTTGTCTGACCAGAGCCTCTTCTCAAAGACGTGACTGTTATTGGCGATTAATCTGTTGGCGGCATTGAGTATCCGTCCCATGGAGCGGTAGTTTTGTTCCAGCTTGATCACCCTCAGAGTTGGGAAGTCATCCTTCAACAGCGCCAGATTTTCAGGCTCGGCACCACGCCATGCGTAGATTGATTGATCATCATCACCAACAACGGTGAGGGCACCACGTACACCGACCAGTAGCTTAACGAGGCGATACTGAGTGGTGTTGGTGTCCTGATATTCATCAACCAATAGATAACGGATTCGGTTTTGCCACTTGTCCAGAATCTCCGGATTGCTCTCAAATAGCTCAAGTGGGAGTCGCAGCAGGTCGTCAAAATCGACAGCATTGTAGGCCTTCAGGTGGCGATTATAGGTTGCATAGAGTGCAGCGATATGGGGTGCCGCTGGAACCTGTTCATCATGGGCGGCCTGTTCTGGAGAGATGGAGCGGTTTTTCCAGCTTGAGATGCGCGACTGCATCTCCTGGGTAAGGTCATCATTCGCCCCCTCGCGACGTAATAATTCCCGAATCAGGCTGGCACTATCGCTGGCATCGAAGATTGAAAAACCCTCCTTGTAACCAAGGGTCTTTAGCTCATTGCGGATGATGTTAAGACCGAGAGTATGAAAAGTTGACACGCGCAGTCCGCGACTCTCCTTGCCCTCTAGCAGTTCACCAACCCGCTGCTTCATCTCCCGCGCCGCCTTGTTGGTAAAGGTGACAGCGGTAACTTGATGAGGGGCGATGCCACAGTTCTGGATCAGGTGGGCGATCTTACGGGTGATGACCCGTGTTTTGCCGCTACCAGCACCAGCGAGGACCAGCAGTGGTCCATCGATGTAGCGCATCGCCTCATCTTGATTGGGGTTGAGGGACATAGATCTCCGCAGAAGGGGTTTCAGAAGGTTGCGTATTGTAAGCAGCCGAATGGTACTTTGCGAACAATGATTTGATTCATTTGTGTGAACAGCCGCTATTTTATTACTTGGTTATATGCTCATGAGTTGGGCTATAATCATTAGACACTATCGGACTTTTGAAGAGAATTCTATGCGACATGAGCCAGTCATTCTAATAGCCGACTCGAAAGAGATCTTTGATGAGATGATGCCGGTGATCAGTAAACAGCTGGGCACATCTCATGTCATTCACGTTGATAGTCTGGATTCTGCTAAATCACTTATTGATGCAGAGATCAGATTCGATATTATCTTCGTCGACTGGCAGCTGGTGGGTGCTAAATTTGTTGATGCAATTCGTAATGATAAAAAGAATGGCTGCACCCCTCTGGTGGTGATGTCAGATCTCGATACCGATGTGGTTATAGCAACAGCAACACGCCATGGCGCAAATGGTTTTTTGGCAAAACCTTTCTTGATGAAGGGGCTGCTTAGAAAAATTGAGCAGGTGATGGCCAAGCAGGAGCGCCGTCGCAATAAGCGACTCTGCCCAGATCAAACTATCAATATCAGTTTTGATTCAGAGCGGTCGGGGACGATGGAGGGTGCACTCATCGACTTCTCGCTCGACTATTGCCATATCCGTCTGGACTATTCTGAACGAGAAAAAATGATCATTGGTGACAATGCGATGGTTCGCCTCTACATCGACTCTTTTAAGCTCGACCTTGAGAGCCAACTGGTTAGAGTAGAGCAGGATAAAAAGAGGGCCGATGATGCGATCCTCCTTCTATATAAATTTAGTGATGAGCATGATGAGCGTGTTGAGAAATTGTCGGAGCTGCTAGATGAGTACCAATCAAAATGGTAGGTAATTTCATGGCAATATTATTGGTTAAACCTGGATCTCAACTGAAGTTCAGAAGTAAAGCGTGGCATTAGTTCGATGAATATATTCATGAAGGCAATCAAGGACCATACCGACTGGAAGGTCCGTATCAAAAGCCTGATCGATGGCAAAAGAATGGGACACCTCAATGTCCATGAAGTGACAAGTGATGATCAGTGTGAGCTGGGCAGATGGATCAAGGATATGGATAAAAAGCTGGGCCACACCTATGCACTGTCAAGGCTCAGAAATTTTCATCGAGAGTTTCATGCTATTGCTGGAGAGGCGGTGCGTCTGGCTCAGCGTGGAGATATCGATGAGGCTCAAACGATTCTAGATGGTGAGTATAAGCGTCTCTCGCGAGAGGTGGTCAATAGCCTGTTGGCTATGAGTAAGCGCACCAACCATATCGATTAATCTCACCTAGCCCCGGTCAAGTTGCCGGTAGCCGATCGCCTCCGCGAGATGCTCAGGGGTAATCTCATCGCTTTGCGCCAGATCGGCGATGGTTCGAGCAACACGGCGGACTCGGTGGTGGGCTCGGGCCGACAGTCCTAGCTGGTTGCTCGCCCGAGTGATGAGCTGTTGGCAAGAATCATCAAGTCCGCAATACTTTTCAATTTCGCGACTGGATAGCTGTGCATTAGGTAAGGCCTGTCGACTTAGTTGTCTCTCACGACTCTGAATAACTCGTTGATGGATCGCTCGACTCGACTCCATTGCTCTGCTTTTATTTTGAAGCTCATGTTGCGGAAGCGGAGGCACCTCAACCTGCATATCGATCCGATCCAGCAGTGGCCCTGAGATTCGGCTACGGTAGCGGTTCACCTGTTCAGAGGTGCAACGGCACCGGCCGTTGGGGTGTCCCAGATAACCACAGGGGCAGGGGTTCATCGCTGCAATGAGCTGAAAGCGGGCGGGGAAGTCGGCTTGAAAGGCGGCCCGGGCAATGGTGATCTGTCCCGCCTCAAGGGGCTCACGCAATACCTCCAGAACCTTGCGATCAAACTCTGGCAGCTCATCGAGAAATAGTACGCCGTTATGAGCTAGCGAGACCTCTCCAGGTTTTGGCGGATTACCGCTGTCATATACTATAATAAATGCGACACTGGTCACGGTAATTCAATAAGTTACAGAGGATATTCTAGTAATGTTTGCGACGATAATCATAATAATAGGTGCGACAAGCTTCTAAATGAATATAAATAGCAGCGACAAGCCAGTGCATAGCCAGGTTCGTAGGATTCGTACTACAAGGCGAAGCTTATCGGGTGTGTATGCTTTTCGTGGAGAAACGCCTATTCAGTTCGAATCCTCGCTTGAGCGCGACTTTGTGATACGTAAGGAGTTCTCTTTAGCTGTTCTCGAGGTAATTCCGCAGCCATGCCAGATACCATTCATAGGTGAAAATGGTCGAGCATTCACTTATACGCCAGATTTCCTTGTTTACTACCGCCTTGGAGATAAGGCTTATCCAGATTTTCCAAGACCTGTTTTGATAGAGGTTAAGCCTGAGGCGGAATGGCGTAAGAACTGGCGCAAATGGCTACCAAAATGGAAAGCTGCTTATCGCTATGCCAAAGAGCAAGGATGGGCGTTCCATATACATGATGAAACCCGGATTCGTGACCAAGCTTTCGAGAATATTAAATTCCTGGAGCGGTACAAAAGAATGCAATTTCCAGCCGAAGAGAGCCGTTGGATTGTCGATAACGTGCAGCAAATGGGCTCTGCTCCACTGCATTTCCTCCTGGCACGGCATTTTATGGGCAAGTATCGGGCTGAAGGCATTTCCCATCTTTGGTACCTGTTGGCCACCCGGCAGCTGGACTGTGATATCACACGACCACTGAATGATACGACTGAGCTATGGATTCCTACTAATGAATAATGATGATGAATTAGCGTTACCCAATGAAGCATTTGAGCCAATTCGAAAGCGAGTTGATGTTCAGGTCGATAATCTGGTCCAGTGCGGGGGTTCTGTCTATCGTATTGCCCAGGTGCTGGATTTCGAGACGGTTATTGGAATCGAGGTTGAAAGTGGCCGAAGCGTTCCATTGCGTATTGGGGAATTGCGCCCTATGGAGCCAGAAGATGCAGTGCCATTGGCCAATACTGATATATCTGAAATTGCTGATGAGGACTGGAAAATAGCGGAAACTCGGTACGCAGCAATTAAGCCTCTTTTGAATGCCTTAGCGCCTGGACGAAAGGAAGTTGGTATGCGAGCAAAAGAGGTTGGGGTAAATACAGCTACTCTATATCGTTGGCTTAATCGTTATAAGGCATATGAGGTTATCACTGCCCTAATCCCTAAGAAGCGGGGCTGGAAGCCAGGTAATAGTAGAATTACTGCTCTTGCTGAGGAGGTGATTGAAGAGGTTATCCAAGATTACTATCTAACGGTGCAACGTCCATTTGCACAAAAGGCTGTTACAGAGGTATTACTCCGATGTCAGCAAAAAGGAGTTGATGCGCCACACCCGAATACCATCCGGGCAAGACTGAATAAAATCTCTGAAAAAGAGATGCTTCGTAAGCGTGGACACAGGGAGAAAGCGAAAAACAAATTCTTGCCAGCAGCAGGAAATTTTCCAAATGTAGACTTTCCATTGGCAGTTGTTCAAGTGGACCACTCTCCAGCAGATATTATCGTTGTAGATGATATTCATAGGAAGCCAATCGGACGCCCCTGGATAACCTTGGCGATGGATCTTTATAGTCGTATGATCAC
>JAPHSO010000192.1 GCA_026193675.1 Gammaproteobacteria bacterium
CAAACGCACTGCATCAGGTGGTTTCAAAAGAAACCAGTCGCACCGTCGTCATATCCTGACCAAGAAGAGTACCAAGCGTAAGCGTCAACTGCGTTCGCCAAGCATGGTTCACGATTCTGATGTAACAATGCTTAACCGCATGTTGCCCTATTCTTAAGGAGTGATGAGAGATGCCAAGAGTTAAAAGAGGCGTAACTGCACACGCCAAGCACAAAAAAGTACTTGAGCAGGCCAAAGGTTATAAAGGCCGCCGCAAGAATGTATACCGAGTCGCCAAACAGGCGGTAATCAAGGCGGGCCAATATGCCTACCGTGACCGTCGTCAGCGCAAGCGTCAGTTCCGTGCACTCTGGATTGCACGTATTAACGCTGCTGCACGTGAGTGTGGACTCTCTTATAGCCGCATGATTGACGGCCTTAAGAAAGGTGGTATCGAGATCGACCGTAAGGTTCTCGCCGATATCGCAGTTATGGACAAGACCGCATTTGCATCACTTGCAGAGCAGGCTAAGTCCAACCTGGCGTAATCAGTTCAAAATCCCGCCTGGCGGGAGAATTGACAATGCTACAGAAGGGGGAGGGCTTAAAGCCTCCCCCTTTTTTATTTATAACGAATTTGAGGGTAGATGAATGGCTGACGAATTAAGCGCCATTGTTGCCAGTGCAGAGGCTGAGATCTCTGCAACCAGTGATCTGAAACAGCTCGATGATATTCGGGTGACCTATTTGGGTAAAAAGGGATCGCTGACCGAACAGATGAAAACTCTGGGCAGGCTGAGTGCCGAGGAGAGACCCGCTGCAGGACAGGCAATCAACCAGGCCAAGCAGGCGGTACAGAGGGCGCTTGAGGAGAAGAAAAACTCTCTACAGTTAGCCGATCTCGCCCAGAAGCTCGCTGCAGAGTCAGTTGATGTAACCCTGCCGGGCCGCGGACAGGAGCGTGGTGGCCTGCACCCTGTAACCAAGACGCTTAACCGTATCCATTCACTCTTTTCACAGCTCGGATTTGAGGTGGTTGAGGGGCCGGAGATTGAGGATGATTTCCACAATTTTGAGGCGCTCAATATCCCTGAGACACATCCTGCCAGAGCGATGCATGATACCTTCTATTTTGATGAGCATACGCTGCTTAGAACCCATACCTCACCGGTGCAGGTTCGCACTATGGAGAATCGTGAACCACCATTACGAATGATCGCTCCAGGCCGTGTCTATCGTTGTGACTCTGATCTAACCCACACCCCGATGTTCCATCAGGTTGAGGGGCTCTATGTCGATAAAGATGTCAGCTTTGCTGATCTGAAGGGGATTTTGAACGACTTTCTGCTGCGCTTCTTTGAGAAGGAGCTGAAGGTTCGCTTTCGTCCATCCTATTTTCCATTTACCGAACCATCCGCTGAGGCCGATATCGAATGTGTGATGTGTGGCGGTGAAGGCTGTCGTGTCTGTAGTCATACCGGCTGGCTTGAGGTGCTCGGTTGCGGCATGGTGCACCCCAAGGTCTTTGAGCACGTCAATATCGACTCAGAGAAGTACACCGGTTTTGCCTTTGGTATGGGCGTAGAACGTCTAGCGATGCTGCGTTATGGGGTTAATGACCTAAGACTCTTCTTTGAGAATGATCTCCGGTTCCTTGAGCAGTTTAAATAGCGAATCGAAAGTAAGTAGTTCGGATATCAATAGTGAATAATTTTGACCGCAGTTTGGGTCGACAGAATCAGGTTTTCAGATAATGAAATTTAGTGAAAAGTGGCTAAGAGAGTGGATTAATCCCGCGATGACAACCGAGGAGCTGGGCCACCAGCTCACCATGGCAGGGCTTGAGCTCGATGGTGTTGAGCCGGTAGCTGCAGCATTTAGTGGTGTGGTTGTTGGTCGCGTGCTCAAGGTTGAGCCTCATCCCGACGCGGACAAACTCCGTGTATGTACGGTTGATGTGGCGGGAGCCTCTGAGGAGCCGCTGCAGATTGTTTGTGGTGCCGCCAATGTTCATGAGGGGATGATCGCCCCAACAGCGATGATTGGTGCCCAACTTCCTGGCGACTTTAAGATCAAAAAGTCGAAACTACGTGGTGTTGTCTCCATGGGGATGCTCTGTTCGGCCTCTGAACTGGGGCTTGCTGAGAGCTCTGAGGGGCTGATGCCCCTACCTACCGATGCCCCTGTAGGGACCGATTTCCGTGAATATCTGGATCTGGATGATGTGGCTATTGAGGTTGATTTGACTCCAAACCGTGGTGACTGCCTCAGTCTTGCCGGTATTGCTCGTGAGGTGGGTGTGATTTGTCGTCAGGAGGTAAATCGTCCTGAATTTACAGATGTTTCCCCAACAATTGACGCCACTTTCCCTGTCAGTGTTGAGGCTCCGGCTGCCTGTCCTCGATATCTGGGGCGAATTATACGTGGACTTGATCAGAGTAAAGAGACACCACTCTGGATGCAGGAGCGACTTCGTCGTGGTGGCATTCGTAGTCTTGGCCCCATGGTCGATGTGACCAACTATGTATTGCTTGAGCTTGGCCAGCCAATGCATGCCTTTGGTCTTAAAAAGCTGAAGGGGGCTATCAATGTAAGGATGGCTAGAGCGGGTGAAAAGCTCAAACTTCTTAATGAAAATGAGTGTGAGCTAAATGAGAGCACACTTGTCATTACCGATGATTCGGGTCCATTGGCCATTGCCGGCGTTATGGGCGGTGAGGCGAGTGCAGTTGATGCAGATACCACCGATATTTTCCTTGAGAGCGCATTTTTTGCTCCACTGGCAATTGCAGGGCAGGCGCGTAGTTACGGTCTGCATACCGACTCTTCACACCGTTTTGAGCGAGGTGTCGATCCAGATAACTGTCGTAATGCGATGGAGCGGGCAACCCAACTGTTGACCGATATCTGTGGCGGAGAGGTGGCACCTGTTATCGAAGTGAGTTCAGAGGCAGATCTCCCCAAACCTGCAACGATAGACCTGCGTGTCAGTCGGGTTGAGAAGGTGTTGGGGATGGCTCTCAACCATGAGGATGTCATCACCATCTTCAAGCAGCTTGGATTTGATGTGGCAGGTGGTGGCGACAATCTCACCGTAACTGTTCCCACTTTCCGTTTTGATCTCACTCTGGAGGTTGATCTGATTGAGGAGATCGGCCGGATTATCGGTTATGACCAGCTACCTATCAGCATGATCTCGTCACCTTCAGCCCCTTCACTGGTGCCTGAGGCGCATGTATCAAAGAATATCTTGCGCAATAGTCTGGTTGAGAGAGGTTATCAGGAGGCGATCACCTATAGTTTTGTTGATCCTGAAGTCGAAAAAATCCTCAATCCTGCGGCTGAGTCCTATCCATTAGCCAATCCAATCTCGGCAGATCTTTCGGTCATGCGCACCACACTTTGGAGTGGAATGCTTCCTGCGCTGAAGCACAACGTGAATCGCCAGCAAGAGCGGGTACGCCTGTTTGAGACAGGAAAGCGCTTTATCAAACAGGGCGAAGAGCTGCTTCAACAGAATGTGATTGCCGGTATTCTGTATGGTTCTATTCAGCCTGAGCAGTGGGGAGAGGAGAGCCGAGAGGTCGATTTCTTTGACCTAAAGGGGGATGTTGAATCTCTATTGAAGTTGACCGGGTCGTTCAATCGCTTTCAATTTGTCACCGACACACCAGATAGCCTTCATCCGGGTCAATCGGCTCGAATATTATATGAAGGTGAGGAGATTGGACTACTCGGTATGATCCACCCTGAAGTGGCTAAAAAGTTGAGTATTCCTGCAAGAACATTTGTGTTCGAAATTGCCTTGAAACCGTTACAAAATGGTGTGATCAGCCAGTTTAAAGCACTCTCCAAGTACCCTGCGTTACGTCGAGATCTGGCCTTTGTTGTGGACAAAAATGTGGCGGCGAATGATCTGATTTCAGCCATTAGAGAGGCAGCGCCACCATTTATGCGCAACTTAAAGCTATTTGACCTGTATCAAGGCGAACATATTGATTCAGGAAGAAAAAGTCTCGCTTTGGGCTTGACCCTGCAAGAAGAAACGCGCACTCTTACTGACCCGGAGGTGGAAGATGCGATCAATACAATCGTAAACCATCTTCGGGAGGAGTTTGGGGCAACATTGCGGGATTGATAACTTATTATGGCGTTAACAAAAGTAGGTATCGCTCAAGAGCTGTTTGATACAGTCGGTCTTAACAAGAGAGAAGCCAAAGATCTTGTGGAGCTCTTCTTTGAAGAGATTCGCAGTGCATTGGAGGGGGGTAACTCCGTTAAGCTCTCTGGTTTCGGTAATTTTGAGCTACGCGACAAGGCACAGCGTCCTGGGCGTAACCCAAAAACGGGAGAAGAGATCCCGATCAGCGCGCGCCGTGTTGTCACATTCCGCCCAGGTCAAAAATTAAAAACGAGAGTGGAGTTGTATGCTGGAAGCAAGCAATAACAAAGAGTTACCACCTATTCCCGGTAAGCGTTACTTCACCATTGGTGAGGTGAGCGAGCTATGTGATGTAAAACCTCACGTACTACGTTACTGGGAGCAAGAGTTCCCTCTGCTCAAGCCGGTTAAGCGTCGCGGTAATCGTCGCTACTATCAGCGCCAAGATGTCATCATGATTCGCCAGATTCGTTCACTGCTCTATGAGCAGGGCTTCACGATTGGTG
>JAPHSO010000239.1 GCA_026193675.1 Gammaproteobacteria bacterium
AGATCGGTCAGCTCTGTGGTGACTACAACAATGCGCTCAACGGGATTAATCATGCGCTGCAGCAGATTGCCATCTATCAGGTGATTCCGGAGAGCAGCCATGAGCGTTTTGGTGAGGCGGAGCAGTTGCGTGAGCTGGCCGCTCAAGTTGATCGTGAAACGATTCAGCTCTACTACCAGATAGGTATCAATGGATTGCGTGACCTACCACTGGCTCCAGATCTGAGGAGTGGGTTTGAGATGGTGATGTTGCGCATGCTGGCGTTCCAGCCTCAAATTTCGGCCTCCCAATCGGTACCAAGCACTCCCGCTGCAGGTCGGCCGTCGGTGGTTGAAAAAAAAAGTGTTGAACCATCAGAGTCTGCACAGTCAGCACAACAGATAACCAAAGCTCAAAACTCGGTAGCTGAGGCGGCTGTAGCGGTGCCGCAAACAGAGCAGCCACCTGAGCAAACCATAATAGAGACTCCAGCTGTTGAGCCGGCTCCTGAAGCAGAATACAACATCCCTTCGCAGTTGGAGGATGTGGTCGAAACCCTGCAACAGCCCACAGTCCAGCCTAATGATGTGGTTGCAACTCCAGCAACTCCGGCAATGCCAGTAGAGACGCCAGCAGCTTCGGTGGCCAGTGAGATGTTTGCAGAGATTCAGAGCGCCTCAGGTAATGCAGAGCTCGACCAGCAGTGGCTCACCTGGGTCAACACTCTGCCGCTGACTGCGATGGTGCGTCAACTGGCTGAGAACTGCGTCTTAATCTATGCAGACAGTGGGACGATTCGTCTCCATCTGGTTGAGTCGTGTGCCCATCTGCGACACGATCAGCGTGAGCAGGTCCTCTCTGATGCACTGAGTAACTTCCTGGAGCGCAGAATAGGCCTAGAGATAGAGGTGGCCGCCACAACGCAACAGTCACCTGCAGAGCTTAAAAAATTAGAGGCGGCTGAGCGCCAGGCGCAGGCTGAGTCAGCGATTGCCGATGATCCGCTAGTTCACTCTTTGCAGGAGCAATTCGGCGCAACAGTTATTCCAAATACGGTTAAGCCGCTCTAGTTTAGAGCATGAATAATCCATTTAAGTATTAATACAGATAGATAGAGGTAGTTAGAGCATGAAAGGTGGACTTGGTAACATCATGAAGCAGGCACAGAAGATGCAGGCTGATATGCAGAAGGCTCAAGAGGAGCTTGCCAACATGGAGGTGACTGGAAAGTCGGGTGGCGGACTGGTCTCTGTTGTGATGACTGGACGCCATGATGTGAAGCGTGTCTCGATTGATGACAGCTTGATGGAAGATGATAAGGATATGCTCGAAGATCTGTTGGCTGCAGCGGTTAATGATGCGGTAAGACTGATCGAGTCACAAAATCAGGAGAAGATGTCGGGCATGACTGCAGGGCTTAATCTACCACCCGGAATGAAACTCCCCTTCTAATTTTGCATACACTGAACTATAAAAATCATGGGTTTTAGTCCAGCCATCGACCAACTGATTGAAGCGCTTCGCTGTCTGCCCGGTGTCGGACCCAAATCGGCCCAGCGTATCGCCTTTCATCTGCTTGAACGTGATCGTGATGGTGCAACAGCCCTTGCGGATGCTCTGAACAGAGCTGTGGAGCAGGTGGGACACTGTGACCGCTGCCGCACTCTGGCAGAGGCGGGTCGTTGCAAAATTTGTGATGATCAGCAGCGCGATTCCAAATTGCTCTGCGTTGTTGAGAGCCCTGCCGATCTACATGCGCTGGAGATGATGAGTGGTTTCCAGGGAAAGTACTTTGTGCTGATGGGGCGACTCTCGCCACTTGATGGCATCGGTCCTGATGATATTGGTCTGGATATGCTGGCCCAACGTCTTGATGAGGGTGAGGTGAAGGAGGTGATCCTCGCAACCAACCCAACCGTCGAAGGTGAGGCAACAGCACACTATATTGGTGAAATGGTCCGTCAACGGAATATCAAGGTGACTCGTCTAGCCCATGGCATTCCGATGGGTGGCGAGTTGGAGTATTTTGATGGCACCACTCTGGCCTACGCCTTTAAAGGCCGGGTTGAGGTTTAGACTAATCTCTGGGCCGATTGAGGCACTTCATCATCTCTGTGGTGATTCGTTTAAATAGCTTGTAGCTACGCTCATCAAGACGACACTGTACCGTATGCCTGTCGGCATAGATGAGTGCGTAGGGTTTATCATTTTGATGAATCGATGAGATAAAGAAGCTGCTGTTACAGATCTTACGCTGAAAATCTTCAGGGATATGGGGCCAGAACTTTTCCCGGTTGTGATCATCTAGCCAGAGGGTGGTTGGCTTCGACATGATCTTTTCAAACAGTGAGCCGGGTAAAATATCGATACTAAACTGGTTGAATATCGGATTGTTATCACTGCCGATAACGCTGCGTCCCTTTAGCTGGTTTCGATTGGTCGGCACTGCATATACAACGCGATTGAGTCCGATGCCATCATGCAACGCAAGCATGGTGTTCTGGATCAGATCCTTCTCGGCAATATCGTGATGAGCCAACATCCTTTTCAAGGTTCTGGCTACGATGGGTAGTTGTGGCGCAAGACAGAAGTGAACATCCTGCAATCTGCAGCTTGAAGCCTCACTACCGACAGCGGCGTGATTAATGGAGCTTAAATCGGTGGAATGGGTGAGTGTCGGATCGATCTCATAAGCGGGATAGAGCAGACGCGATGCCGGATGCGGTAGTCGAATGAATGAGGTGATATGTGCTGCATGAACCGCATTGATATGGATCTGACGTACAGTGCTATTCCTATCTTGATGAATTGCCCCGGCAATATCGTCCTCAATCATTCGGGTTGCACGGGAATACCAGTCGTGATCGCAAGAGCGGCTGAGTTGAACGGCCAGCACGACTAACAGCACCCTTCGATGAGTCGCATTCTCAGGATAGAGGCTCTCACGAAACAGGCTGGGCAGGTTCCACAACTTTGCCAACTCACGGGTGAGTTCGTTAATGGCGAAGCCGAAGATGACATGTTGAGCTTCAACCGGATCGATTCCGCGATCACTGACCATCTCCTCAATCTGTAACATCTTATCTGGTGAGTGGACCCACAACAGCATATGTCCCAGAGTACGGAAGAATGTGGCGAGGAATACCTCACTGGGATCTTCATCCCGACTCATAGTGGCCCACTGACGCGCCTGATAGGCTGCATGGTAGCTCTGCTTGAGCAGTTTCAGATAGTGATAGGTGACGGTTGGATTATCGTTAATACTTTCAAGGGTCGGCAGCTTGTTGGGCAGGTCTCGAACCTGATCCATGCCAAACATCATGATCCCCTGTTTGATAGAGTTGATTCGACTTCGGCCGCCGTGACTCTGGATGCGGTTGATGCGGCGAATCAGACGCAGAGAGAGTCCAAAATCGAGTTCGGTGACTTTACTAATCTCCTCCATATCGATCTCTGGACGGAGGGTTAGACTCTTCACCCTTTCGATGTTCTGGTTAATACCGGGAAGCTCGATATCCTGTACCGAGTGAATCCACTTAATCAGAGTCTCATTCATAGATAGAGAATACTCTATTATTTATTGTCAAAGTGGTAGTGGCTCTGATTGAGATGCTCAACCACATCCATAATCTGATCATCAAACCAGGTCAATCCAAGATTGGCTTCGCAGAACTTTACCTGAGATATGAGTCTGCTATAGCTATCCACTCTCCGGTTCTTGCGCAGGTAGATGGCGTTACTGTCGCCATTAAAACGCGAGGCGTGGCAGGCGCTACAGCTCTCTTTCTCGAGTTTTCCACCGCGTGCTGCATCGGCATAACTGTTCTGTATCAATAGTAACTGCAACATGATGATTAGTGCGAAAGCGTTTCTCATTATAGTTATGCTCCAGTTGGATTGTTGAGTCGGTTGAGGTAGGCGATCCGTACAGGGGCAGGTGGGTGAGAGTCGTGAAATGCCGAGTAGATGTGATCCGGTGTGAGGGTGCTGGCGTTCTCCTGATAAAGTTTAACCAGTGCGCTAATCAGATCATCGGCACTGCTCTTTTCTGCGGCAAAACTATCGGCCTCATATTCGTGCTTACGTGAGCCTGCAGCCATCATCGGCTCAATAAAGAAGGTGACCAGTGGCATCACCAGCATAAACAGGATCAAAGCCTGATGTGAGGAGGGGGTTGAGATGCCCAGATCACTATAGAACCATGTCTCTCCAGATAACCAGCCGAGTATCGCCAGCGCACCGAGTGAGATGAGGGCGACCTGCAATAGTCGTTTGGGAATATGTTTATGGTGGAAGTGGCCCAGTTCGTGAGCAAGCACCGCCTCAATCTCGTCGCCATTGAGATCATTAAGGAGCGTGTCAAAAAAGACGATCCGCTTATTGCGTCCAAGTCCGCTAAAGTAGGCATTACCATGGCGCGAACGTTTGGAACCATCCATCACAAAGATGCCACTGGAGTGAAAGCCACAACGATCCATCAGAGTTTTGATGCGCTCAACCAGCTCACTATCTTCTAGCGGTGAAAACTTGTTAAAAATGGGTGCAATGAAGGCGGGGTAGGCCCACATCATCAGTAGTGAGAAGCCAAACCAGGTTGCCCATACATAGAGCCACCACTGAGGACCACTCTCGACCATTAGCCATATAATCAGGGCCAGAAGTGGGGTACCAATGGCGACAGAGAGCAGTAGCTGCTTAATCATATCGCTGATGAAGGTCTTGATGGTGGTCTGGTTAAAGCCGAACTGCTGCTCTAATTTAAAGGTGCTGTAGAGTGAAAAGGGGAGCGCAATAATTGAGAGCGCCATCATAAACGAGAGAATGACACCGACACCCTGCCAGATGGGGGATAGCGCTAGCGTATACCACTGCTGATCCAGCCATTCCAGACCACCTCCAAAGGTCCACAGCAGCAGCCACAGCACGCCATACAGCGACTCGACGGCTCCAAGTTTCAGTTTGGCTGTGGTGTAGTCGGCAGCCTTATGATGATCTTCCAGTGAGATGCTGTCGGCAAACTCGGTCGGCACAGCTGCACGGTTTTGCTGAACGGAGCGATATTGACGAAAGCTGAGATAGAGTCCTGTGAGTGTAGTAATCGTGAGTAACGTGATGAAAATTTGACCAAATAGAGCCATATGAGAGCTTCTGTTCCCTAGTTCGTAATATTTATATTAATTGATGGATTGAACAACAATGGAAGAGTAGCTTTTGATACTATTGTTGGCAAGTTCCAACTGCCTGTTTAAAGGGCTGTTTTAATAGGGGGTAAATTATGGCAGGAGAGAGTGAGCACCTGATCTGGGTCGATCTGGAGATGACCGGTCTCGACCCTCACAACGATCGTATTATTGAGATTGCCACCATTGTCACCGATGCTGAGCTCAATGAGATTGCGGTTGGTCCTGTTCTGGCCATTTTTCAGGATGAGTTACTACTGGCCCAGATGGACGAGTGGAACCAGAGCCATCACTCCAGTTCAGGTTTATTAGAGCGGGTGCGAAAGAGCAAACTGTCGATGGCTGACGCGGAGCAGGCGACGATAGAATTTTTAAGCGGGCATATTGCTGCGGGTCTATCGCCGATGTGTGGTAATAGTATCTGTCAGGATCGCCGCTTCATGGCCAACTGGATGCCAAAGCTGGAGGCATTTTTCCACTATCGTAATCTCGATGTCAGCTCGCTCAAGGAGCTGGCCAAGCGCTGGTATCCTAAGGAGTTGGCGGGATTTCAGAAACAGGGGAATCATCTGGCTCTTGATGATATTCGAGAATCTATTGAAGAGTTACGCTTCTATCGACGGACCATTTTGCGATAGTGATAAATTTTTGACACTGTTGCTATTCACTGGATTGCATAATTAATGTAACCTTTTGAATATTAAAAGATATAACTATATAAAACTGTTTTGGTACGTAGTTTGCTTTAACCATTATGAATTATTAAGGAGCTATAGGTATGGCTGAAGAAGAGCGTAATAACGAAGAGGGTGATCTGGAGCTTGATGGCGCCGCAAAATCCTCCAAGAAAAAGCTGATTATTATTATTGTCGCAGCTGTATTGGGGCTGGCCGTCATTATTGGCGGCACTGTTGGTCTTACTCTGATGCTGGTTGGTGGCGGAAGTGACGCTCAACCGGCTGGAGAAGAGGCTGCGGCTGAAGAGGTGGTTGTTCCCAAGGACGCTGTCTACATTCCTGTCAAAACCATGACAGTCAATTTTGCCGATAAAGGGGCCGCTCAATTTCTGCAGGTCGATATCAGCATAATGACCTACGATGCTGAACTGATAGATCTGATCAAGGCGCATATGCCGGTGATTCGAAACGACATGCTCAATATGCTCGGTGCTCAAACTTTTAAAGATGTCTCTACCCCTGATGGAAAAGAGGCTCTACGTACCAAGCTGTTACTGATTGTGCAGAAGATCCTTCAGGAACAGGAAGCTCGCGAAGGGATCGAGGCGATCTACTTCACCAAAATTATCATGCAGTAATAGAGATAAACTTATGTCAGCAAGCGACCTGCTATCACAAGATGAGATTGATGCCCTCCTACATGGCGTAGGTGGGGGTGATATCGATACTGAAGGTGAGGGTGATGAGGTCTTTGGCGAGGCCCGAAGTTACGACTTTGCAAGTGAAGAGCGGATTGTACGTGGGCGAATGCCCACACTGGAGATGATTAACGAACGTTTCTCCCGTCAGCTCAGAATTAGTCTTTTTAACATGTTACGTCGCTCTGCCGAGATCTCGGTGGCGGGGGTTAACATGATCAAGTTCTCTGAATATATCCATAGTCTGTTTGTTCCGACCAGTCTCAATATGATCAAGCTCAAGCCACTGCGTGGTACGGCACTGCTGGTTTTTGATCCCCGTCTGGTCTACATCCTGGTTGATAACTTCTTCGGAGGTTATGGGCGCTACCACGCCAAAATTGAGGGACGTGAATTTACTCCAACAGAACAGCGTGTGATTCAGATGCTGATGGATCAGAGTTTTAAGGATCTGACGAAGGCCTGGGAACCGGTGATGGATGTCAATTTTGAATTTGTCTCCCGCGAGGTTAATCCACAGTTTGCCAATATCGTGAGCCCATCAGAGGTTATCGTCGTCTCCAAGATTCAGATAGAGCTGGATGGTGGCGGTGGTGAGATCCATCTGGCGATGCCTTACTCGATGCTTGAGCCGATTCGTGATCAACTTGATGCCGGTCTTTCAAGTGACCGTACCGAGGATATTGACGATCGCTGGATACGTTCATTGCACGATGAGGTGAAGAGTGCCGAGGTTGATGTGTCGAGTATTCTGGCTGAGAAGGAGCTATCGGTTTCTGATGTATTGAGTATGAAGCCCGGCGATATTATCCCATTCGATATGCCCGATAGTGTGACCCTGTTTGCCGAGGATATCGCAGTATTTAAGGGATCTCTGGGGGTCTCTAATGACCAGATGGCGGTAAAAATTACAGGACAGGCTCCCCGTGCGCGGGAGAAAGATACGATCGATTTAACCAAACGAGGCTAAAGAAATTAAGTGACGGAGAATAGAGATGAGTGATGATACAGAAGAGCAAAACGGTGATGGGGCGACTGACGATTGGGCAGATGCGTTTGCCGAACAGGAGCAGGCTGAGCAGAATAGTGCCGATGCCCTGATTGCTGAGGCAGAGGCAGAGGCTGCGCCGCTACCAAATCTTGATGGTTCAGGTGTTGTTCCCGTATCTGAAGATGTAAATATGGATGTCATTCTTGATATCCCTGTCACGATTCAGATGGAAATTGGTCGTACCAAGATCAACATTCGTAACCTGCTACAACTCAATCAGGGCTCGGTAGTTGAGCTTGATCGACTGGCGGGTGAGCCTCTGGATGTGCTGGTTAATAACACCCTTATCGCCCACGGCGAGGTTGTGGTTGTTAATGAAAAGTACGGCATTCGACTGACCGATGTGATCAGTCCTGCCGAGCGAGTCAAGAAACTCAAATAGGCCGATTCGTTGCGCTTACTCCAGCCACTACTTACGCTACTGATTACCCCCTGCGCCTATGCTGCAGAGGGTAGTGCAGCGGCCGCTACATCCATTGCAGAGAAGCCGTTACTGGTGGATCCCATCTCAGCCGGCAGTATCTTTCAACTCATCTTGATGCTGCTGTTTGTTGTGGGGCTCATTCTATTTGCGGCATGGTTTTTTCGCAGACTGGGACAGTTTGGTGGGACCAATAATCAGGTGATTCGATATCTGGGTGGGATCTCGGTTGGTCAACGTGAGCGTGTTGTATTGATTGAGGTTGGAGAGACTCAGCTACTGCTTGGTGTGGCACCTGGCAGAGTAGAAAAATTACATAAGCTTGATGTTCCGCTTGAGCTGGATGCAGCAAACGCTAACTCTCCATTTGCCCAAAAGCTGGCAGAGCTGGTTAACAAAAAAGAGAGTTCATCATGAAACAGCTGAGCGTTATTGCAACGCTGCTCATTGCGCTGCTTATCCCAGGATTAGCGCTTGCAGCTCCTGGCCTGGATGCGATTACGGTAACCACCAATCCAGAAGGTGGAGAGAGTTACAGCCTGAGCATTCAACTGCTGCTGTTGATGACGATGCTCACCTTCATCCCGGCACTGGTGATGATGATGACCTCGTTTACCCGCATTGTCATCGTGCTATCAATATTACGTCAGGCGCTGGGTTTAATGCAGGCGCCATCGGGACAGGTGGTGATCGGACTTTCACTGTTTCTCACCTTTTTCATTATGGCCCCGGTCTTCGATAAGATGCGGGTCGATGCGATTGAGCCCTATTTTGAGGAGAAGATCGATATCAAGCAGGCCCTCACCAATGCGGAGAAACCGCTGCGTGCATTTATGTTAAATCAAACCCGAGAGCCTGATCTGGATATGTTCGTCAATCTGTCAGGTGCTGAAGATGGTTATGCCTCGACAGACGATATCCCCATAACAGTACTGATTCCCGCCTTTGTCACCAGTGAGTTGAAGACCGCCTTTCAGATCGGCTTTTTGATCTTTATTCCGTTTCTGGTGATCGATCTGGTGGTGGCAAGTGTGTTGATGTCGATGGGTATGATGATGCTCTCGCCAATGATCATCTCACTGCCATTTAAAATTATGCTATTTGTGCTGGTTGATGGCTGGAATCTCGTGATCGGCACACTCGCCGCCAGCTTCTACATTTAGGTCGAGCCATGACACCTGAAGTGGTACTCACAATCTTCCAACAGACGCTTGAGCTGTTGATCGTTTTGATCATGATTGTGCTGTTACCGGCACTATTTGTTGGTCTCATCGTGGCGATGTTTCAGGCGGCGACATCGATTAATGAACAGACTCTCAGCTTTATCCCTAAGTTAATCGTCACCTTCGGGGTTTTGATGCTTGCAGGTCCTTTGATGTTGCGGATGGTGATTGAATTTACCAAGGGGCTTATTTCCAATATCCCCATGCTCATCGGGTAGGGACAAAATGAATCTGGCCGCTACAGAGATTACCGCATGGATTGCGGGCTATATGTGGCCCTTTTTCCGTATCGGAGCGATGTTGATGGCTGCCCCAATATCGGGTGCTCAAACTGTTCCGGTACGCGCCCGTCTTGTTCTGGCTGTGGCACTGACCCTGATTATTGCACCGATTGTTCCCAGGGGACCGTTGGTTGAGCTTTTTAGTTATGAGTGGGTGATGATCATCATCTACCAAATTTTGATCGGCGTTGTCATCGGTTTTGTTTTTCAGCTCATCTTTGCCGCAGTAATTACCGGCGGTCAGATCATTGCGATGCAGATGGGTCTTGGCTTTGCCTCAATGGTCGATCCGCAAAACGGCCAACAGGTGCCTGTTTTGAGTCAACTCTACCTGATGATGACGACACTGCTTTTTCTCGCGATGGATGGTCACCTCATCATGATTAAGGTGATTGCCGATAGCTTTACGATTCTACCTATCGGCATGCAGGGAATTGATGTCGATGCTTTCTACAAGCTGGCAACATGGGGTAGTGATCTATTTGCTGCAGCGCTTTGGCTAGCACTTCCTGCGGTGGCATCGCTGCTGTTGATCAACTTCTCATTTGGAGTGATGTCGCGTGCAGCACCACAACTACAGATCTTTTCGATCGGTTTTCCGATCACATTGATGATGGGTTTTGTGGTCATCTATTTCACCCTTCCCGGTGTCGTGCTGCAATTTAGCACGCTGGTGAATGAGCTTGTCGCACTACTTAACTATGTTCTGGGTGGCGTCTGATGGCTGAGAGTAATGACGGTCAGGAGAAGACGGAACTCCCCACGGAGAAACGAATTAAGGAGTCCCGTGAGAAGGGACAGGTGGCTCGCTCAAAAGAGCTGGGAACTTTTGCAATTTTAATCGCTGCAGGGGCATCGTTTCTGATCATGGGGGACTCGATGATGGAGGGGCTGCTCAATCTGATTCACCAGACATTAACCCCTTCACGGGATCTGATGTTCGATGCTGAGCGCCTCCCTGCTCAGCTGCTGATGATGATTATGAATACCATTTTGGTGCTCGCCCCATTCTTTGGTGTGCTAATCATCGCGGCCATCATCTCTGGCACGGTGATGAGTGGCTGGAATTTTTCGACCAAGGCGTTCGCCTTTAAGGGCAATCGGCTGGATCCCATTAAGGGGATAGGTCGAATTTTCGGCTGGAAGGGGCTGGTCGAGATGCTCAAGAGTTTTGCCAAGTTTCTGTTGGTTGCAGTTGTGGCAATTGTGCTACTTCGTGCACAGGCCAACGAGCTTATCGGTTTGGGAAGTGAGGCGCTGCCGCAAGGGCTGGCCCATATGGCCTCAATTCTCAGTTGGGATTTTCTGATTGTCAGTGCGGCACTACTACTGGTGGTGGCTGTCGATATTCCTTTCCAGCTATGGGACCACCAGCGTCAGATGAAGATGACCAAGCAGGAGATTAAGGAGGAGGGCAAGCAGACCGAAGGTAGTCCTGAGGTGAAGGGACGTCAGCGCCGTATCCAGATGGAGATGGCGCAGAGGCGGATGATGGAGTCTGTGCCCGAGGCGGACGTCATCATCACCAATCCCACCCATTATGCTGTGGCGCTTAAATACGATAGTGTCAAAATGTCTGCACCACAGGTGGTGGCAAAGGGGGCCGACCTTGTCGCTGCTCAGATTAAATCGATTGCCAAGGAGCACGATGTACCAATCGTCAGTGCACCACCGCTGGCGCGAGCCATCTTTTACAGTACCAAGCTTGAGCAGGCGATACCTGAGGGGCTCTACCGTGCAGTGGCGCAGGTACTGGCCTATATCTTCCAGCTTAAGCGTACAGATAATTACGAAAAACCCTCTCCAACCGTACTCAATGATCTGCCGATTCCGGATGATCTGCGACATGATGAATAGTTAGCTAGAATAGAGACCATATGGCACAGTTCGAACAGTTCCCAATCAATCTTGAAACCTTGAAACGCTCTGGTTTAGGGGCGCCCATCGCCGTTTTAATGTTGTTAGCGATGATTGTTATTCCCCTACCGCCATTCCTGCTCGATATCTTCTTTATCTTCAATATCGCCTTCTCACTGCTTATTTTGATGGTGGCCCTTAATGCCGATCGGCCGATGGATTTTGCCGTCTTTCCGACCATCATCCTGGTCGCCACACTGTTCCGACTGGCGCTTAATGTCGCCTCAACCCGTGTGGTACTGCTTGAGGGACATACTGGACCTGCTGCTGCCGGACAGGTGATTAAATCGTTCGGTGAATTTGTGATCGGTGGTAACTACACTGTGGGTCTGATCGTCTTTATCATCCTGGTGATTATCAATTTTGCGGTGGTCACCAAGGGTTCGGGGCGTATATCAGAGGTGAGCGCACGATTTACTCTCGATGCGATGCCGGGTAAACAGATGGCGATCGATGCCGATCTCAATTCAGGTCTTATCGACCAGGATGAGGCGCGTCAGCGACGTAAAGATATCGCCCAGGAGGCAGACTTTTACGGCTCAATGGATGGTGCCAGTAAATTTGTCCGTGGTGATGCGGTTGCTGGAATTATGATCACCGTGATCAATATCATTGGGGGACTCATTGTGGGTGTGTTCCAGCACGATATGGGCGCAGGTGAAGCGGGCCAGATCTACGTACTGTTGACCATCGGTGATGGTCTGGTCGCGCAGATCCCTGCATTGGTGCTCTCATCTGCTGCCGGTATTATCGTTACCCGAGTCTCTGACTCAGGGGATTCAATGGGAGAGCAGGTCTCCAAGCAGCTGCTCGATAATCCAAAGGTGATTCTGATCACTGCAGGTGTTCTGCTTTTTGTTGGTGTGATCCCTGGAATGCCAAATATCCCATTTTTACTGTTTGGCTCAGCGCTGGCCGGATTTGGTTATTGGCAGATACAGAAACAGAAGGAGCCGGTCGTAGAGTTGGCAGAGGGGACACCGACCCCTGAGCAGACTCTAGAGAATGAGGCGCCAGTGATGAAAGAGCTCTCATGGGACGATGTCCCTATGGTCGACTCGATTGGTCTTGAGGTTGGCTACCGTCTGATTCCGATGGTCGATCAGGCTCAGGGCGGTGAGTTGATGGGACGGATTAAGGGGGTGCGCAAGAAGCTGTCGCAAGAGCTGGGATTCCTGATTCCTGCTGTCCATATTAGAGACAACCTCGATCTACCTCCCAATAACTATCGTATCAGCCTGATGGGCGTCACCGTTGGTGAGGCAGAGATTTTAGCCGAGCAGGAGATGGCAATTAATCCTGGTCAGGTCTATGGAACTCTTGAGGGGACGGAGACCACCGATCCCGCCTTTGGATTGGAGGCGATCTGGATTGAGCCCAGCAAGCGTGAAAGTGCTCAGGGACTCGGTTATACCGTAGTCGATCCTGAGACGGTTATCGCCACTCACCTGAGCCAACTGTTACAGGGACATGCCCATGAGCTGATTGGCCATGAAGAGCTACAGAAGTTGATGGATCAGCTCGCAAAAACGACCCCTAAGCTGGTTGAGGATCTGGTGCCTAAACTGATGCCCCTAGGTACCGTCGTTAGAGTTGCCCAGAATCTGCTATCAGAGGGAATTCCGATCAAGGATATGCGAACCATTGCCGAATCGCTGGTGGAAAATGGTCATAAAACCCAGGACGCCACAATTTTGACAGCCCAGGTTCGGGTCGCCCTTGGACGAATGATTGTCCAGAAAATCAATGGGTTAGAGAAAGAGTTGGAGGTGATTACGCTTTCTCCAGAGTTGGAACAGTTGTTGCATCAGAGTATACAAGGTGTCGAAGGGGCTGCTGCACTTGAACCGGTGATGGCTGAAAAGCTACACAAAGGTTTAGCTGAAAGTAGCCAACGACAGGAGATGGTGGGGAAACCCGCTGTGCTGCTCACCTCACCGCAATTGCGAGAGATGATGGCACGTTTTGTTAAACACTCGATTCCGGGGCTGAGCGTTCTCTCATACAGTGAGATCCCGGATGATAAACAGCTCAAGATTATTGCAACGGTTGGAAGCTAGGCGTTACTGAACTTGCCTGGCTCTCCACCGGAAGAGCCAAAGGTAAGAGGCAGGATATGAAGATAAAACGCTACTTTGCGGCAGATATGCGCCGTGCGATACAGATGGTACGAGAGGAGCAGGGACCCGATGCGGTCATTCTCTCGAATCGTAAGGTGAACGGCGGTGTCGAAGTGATGGCTGCAGTCGATTACGATGCTGAGGTGATCAATCAGATGGCCGATGAGAGCTCTCCTGTTGCTGAAACGGTAGAGGTGAAGCAGCCTGAAGAGATAGCCCCCTTTGTGGAGGGCTCGCACGCGCCACCATCTGAACTTCCCCCGATTACATCAAACCGATCCCCTGATAGAACACTCAGAAAAGAGATTGAATGGAGCCAGGATCCGGCGATTGTTGCGATGAAAGATCAGCTACAGCAACTTAGTGGTGTGGTGCTTAACCAACTTAACGGTCTTGCCTGGGGCGAAATGCGTCAAAAACATCCACTTTACGTCAAGATGATGCAGTATCTGATGCGCATGGGGCTAAGTCCTGAGCTGTGCCGAACGGTCGCTGAGCATGTTAAGTTTTGTGACAGCATGGCTGAGAATTGGCGTCAGGCAATGGCCTTCCTCTCATCACAGATTCAGGTGGGTGATGACGACATTCTGGCTGAAGGGGGCATTGTTGCTCTAGTGGGGCCGACTGGTGTCGGTAAAACCACAACTATTGCTAAGCTTGCCGCCCGTTACACGCTTCGTCATGGTTCAAACAGGGTGGCTCTCGTCACCACGGACTGCTACCGCATTGGTGCCTATCAACAGCTACAGACCTATGGTCGAATCCTTGGGATAACCGTCTATGTGGCCAATAGTAGTGAAGAGCTGCACGACACCCTGGAGCTGTTGAGTGATAAGGGCCTGATATTAATTGATACGGCCGGTGTGAGTATGAGAGATGAAAGACTCTCCTCACAGGGGCGTATGCTCTCTGAGAGCCGATTCCCTATTCGGAGCTATGTTGTTCTATCGACCAATACTCAGCGTCACTCGCAGGAAGAGGTGGTCAAGGCCTATAGTCAGCTCGACTTTGAAGGGGTGATTATGACTAAAATTGATGAGACCCAGGCTCTGGGTGATGCCATCTCTGTGGCTATTAACCACCAACTTCCTATATCCTATATCTGTGATGGTCAGATGGTACCTGAAGACATTCATGTTGCTCGGGCTAACAATCTGGTCAATCGGGGAGTCTCAATGATTCAGGATTCAATCGACCTGCCGGATGAGGAGCGAGTTGCCCTCACATTTGGAGATCTGGCGGGAAGAGCATATGGTTAGATTGGCTAGAGTCGATCAAGCAGAAGGTTTAAGACAAATGGTAAATCCCAAACCGGTACGGGTTATTGCGGTAGCGAGTGGCAAAGGGGGCGTTGGCAAGACCAATGTCTCGATCAATCTGGCCGTCTCGCTGGCTAAACTCGGTCGTAAACCGATCATTATGGATGCCGATTTGGGGTTGGCCAATGTCGATGTAGCCTTGGGACTGCAGCCTAAACTCAATCTCTCACACGTTATTAGTGGAGAGGCGACCCTTGAAGAGATCATTGTCGATGCCCCTGGCGGTATTAAAGTGATTCCGGCCTCTTCGGGTGTTCAGAAAATGGCCACCCTGACACCCGCAGAACATGCCGGTTTGATTCGCGCCTTTAGCGAACTGAGAGCAGATGTTGATGTGCTGATTGTCGATACGGCAGCGGGGATCGACAACAGTGTGGTCAATTTTACCAAGGCTGCACACGAAGTGATTGTGGTGGTGTGCGATGAACCGGCCTCCATTACCGACGCCTACGCACTGATCAAGCTACTCAACAAGGAGCACGGTATTCGCCGTTTCCGAGTGATTGCCAATATGGCCCACTCGGTGAGTGAGGGTAAAGGGCTCTATAAGAAGCTGGTTGCTGTGACCGATAAATTTCTTGATGAGGTGATTCTAGATTTTGCAGGAATGGTTCCATACGACACCTTTTTACGGAAGGCGATTCAAAAACAGCGTCCGATTGTTGAGATGTTCCCAAGAGCACCAGCGACAGCAGCGTTTAAAGCGATCGCTCAGAGGGCGGACAACTGGCCACTGCCCAAAGCTGGTAGTGGTAGCCTGCAATTTTTTGTTGAACGACTTGTGGGCTCTAATCCTCTTGCATAACAGGAGATATGAGGCCGTTGATAGTGGGTTGAAGTTGCCATTTTCAGCGGGGAGAATTAGAAAAGATTTATTAAGAGGCAATGAGAGGGCAAATATGTATAATCACTCTATATATAGTTCGATGGATCGAGCAAAAAATTGATAGGATTTGTGTTTAGATCTGCCCCAGATAGTGTTGAGCGAGGATAAAAAGTGGCTTTAGGCGAACCCAATATGAAAATACTGGTCGTTGATGACTTTTCGACCATGAGAAGAATCATCAAAAATCTTTTACGGGAGCTTGGTTTTACCAATACCCATGAGGCTGACGATGGAAACACCGCTTTGCCGATGCTAAAAGATGGCGACTATGAACTACTGGTTACCGACTGGAACATGCCTGGTATGGAAGGGATCGACCTGCTTAAGGCGTGTCGAGCTGACCCTGATCTAGCCAAGCTTCCTGTGTTAATGGTTACGGCTGAGCAGAAGAAAGAGCAGATTGTTGAGGCGGCGCAAGCCGGGGTGAACGGCTATATTGTGAAACCCTTTACTGCACAGACTCTGAAAGAGAAACTCGATAAAATTTTCGAAAGAATGGCGGGTTAATCGCTCTAATTTCTGATAGCTGAGAGCATTAGATGGAACAACAATACGAAGAGATATCACAAAGATATACCGAACAACTCAATGACCTCGCTAAGAAGATTGAGACGGGGCAGACTGAGTCTGCCGAGAAGATACTAGATGAGATTACCCGCTGGAGAGAGGATAGCCTCTTTCAAGAGCTTGGGAAGCTAACCCGAGAGTTCCACGAGGCGCTACAGAACTTTCGTCTCGATTCTCGCATTTCAAGTATTGCTGAAGAGGATTTTCCTGACGCCAGAGAGCGTCTTCACTATGTCATTACCATGACGGCTCAGTCGGCTGATCGTAGTCTTACAGCAACCGAAAATTCAATGCCGATCTGCCACGATATTAAGGATCGCAGTCGTATTCTTAGAGAGCAGTGGGCCCGTTTTACAAACCGTGAATTGAGTGCCGATGAGTTCAGGTCTCTCAGTAAAGATATTTCAGTTTTTCTGGATGGTCTCGATCGGGATGTACCGGTTCTTGAAGAGAATCTGAGCGAGATCACGATGGCTCAGGATTTTCAGGATCTTACTGGACAGATTATTGGCCGTGTAATCAATTTGGTGGATGATGTTGAGGCCAGTCTGGTTAATCTGATTCGTCTCTCTGGCCAGCATATCCTCAATGATAAAAACGACTCCACTGCTGGGGAAGAAAGCCAGAAGCAGAAGAAGGGTAAGGAGAGAGATATCGAGGCACAGGGGCCGATGGTTCCCGGTGTGGATGATGAAGCTGAAATGGTTTCCGGGCAAGATGAGGTCGACGACCTTCTCTCAAGTTTAGGTTTCTAAAGGTAGAAATATGGCGTTAGATAGTAATGATGAGATTCTACAAGACTTCCTGGTTGAAGCCGTAGAGATCCTTGAGCTGCTCAACGAGCAGTTGGTGGAACTCGAGCAGGATCCA
>JAPHSO010000345.1 GCA_026193675.1 Gammaproteobacteria bacterium
CAATGGTACAGAGCGTGTCATCGTATCCCAGCTCCACCGTTCACCTGGTGTCTTCTTTGAGCACGATAAGGGTAAAACCCACTCATCAGGAAAACTACTGTTTAGTGCACGTGTTATCCCTTACCGTGGTTCATGGCTCGATTTTGAGTTCGATCCCAAAGATTGTGTCTTTGTGCGTATCGACCGTCGCCGCAAACTACCGGCAACTATTCTGTTGCGTGCCCTCGGTTATGATACTCAGCAAATTATCGATACCTTCTTTGATACCGATAGCATCACCCTCGCTGAGGATAGTGCGACCATCACGCTGATTCCTGAGCGTCTTCGTGGTGAAGTGGCTGTTACCGATATTAAGATTGGTAAAAAGGTGCTGGTTGAAGCGGGCAAGCGCGTCACTGCACGTCACATTCGTGAGCTTGAAAAAGCTGGCGTTGATCAGCTTGATATCACGCTTGAGTCACTTGTTGGAAAGGCGCTTGCGCACGAGCTTGTTGATACAGACAGCGGTGAAGTGATTGCTCAACCTAACGAAGAGATTACTGAAGAGCTTCTTGCCAAAATGCTGGCCAGTGGCGTTAAAGAGTTCAAAATTCTCTTTACCAATGACCTCGATGTAGGCCCCTATATCTCAGATACACTGCGTATTGATAGCACTAACAGCCCTCTTGAGGCTCTGGTAGAGATCTATCGTATGATGCGCCCAGGTGAGCCGCCAACTAAAGAGGCTGCTGAGAATCTGTTCCAGAATCTATTCTTCGCTGAAGAGCGCTATGACCTCTCTGTTGTAGGTCGTATGAAGTTCAACCGCCGTGTTGGTCGTGAAGAGGTGACCGGTTCAGGTACTCTCTCTAATGAGGATATCCTGGAAGTCATTAAAGAGCTGATTAACATTCGTAACGGCAAAGGTGTCATCGATGATATCGATCACCTTGGTAATCGTCGTGTACGAAGTGTTGGTGAGATGGCTGAGAACCAGTTCCGTGTTGGTCTGGTGCGTGTTGAGCGTGCCGTTAAAGAGCGTCTGACACTTGCTGAGGCAGATAATCTGATGCCTCAGGAGCTCATTAATGCCAAGCCGGTATCGGCTGCGATTAAAGAGTTCTTCGGCTCTTCTCAGCTCTCACAGTTTATGGATCAGAACAATCCTCTCTCAGAGGTGACTCACAAGCGCCGTATTTCGGCTCTCGGCCCAGGTGGTCTGACTCGTGAGCGCGCCGGCTTTGAGGTTCGTGACGTTCACCCAACACACTATGGTCGTGTCTGTCCTATCGAGACCCCTGAGGGACCAAACATCGGTCTGATCAACTCATTGGCGGTCTATGCCCGTACTAACGATTATGGTTTCCTTGAGACCCCATACCGTAAGGTTATCGATTGTCGTGTCACTGATGAGATCGAATATCTGTCAGCGATTGATGAAAGCAGCTACGTGATCGCTCAGGCCAATATTGAAGTTGATAAAAATGGCTTGATTGTTGATGAGCTTGTCTCATGTCGTCACCAAAATGAATTTATGCTCTCTGCCAAAGATAAGGTGGATTACCTGGACGTCTCCGCCAAGCAGATCGTCTCGGTTGCGGCTTCAATCATCCCCTTCCTTGAGCATGATGATGCGAACCGCGCACTGATGGGTTCAAACATGCAGCGTCAGGCTGTGCCAACCCTGAAGGCGGATAAGCCGCTGGTTGGTACCGGAATGGAGCGCACTGTTGCCATGGATTCAGGCGTAACAGTTGTTGCTCGCCGTGGTGGTGTGATCGATTCAGTCGATGCAGCTAGAATTGTTGTTCGTGTTAATGATGATGAGGCTGAAGCGGGTGAGTCAGGTGTAGATATCTATAACCTGATCAAATATACCCGTTCAAACCAGAACACCTGTATCAATCAACGTCCACTGGTACAGACCGGAGATGTGATTGCTCGTGGTGATTGTCTGGCAGATGGCCCCTCTACCGATATGGGTGAACTCGCTCTCGGTCAGAATATGCGCATCGCATTCATGCCCTGGAATGGTTATAACTTTGAGGATTCGATCCTCATCTCTGAGCGTGTAGTAGACGAAGATCGTTTTACCACTATCCATATTCAGGAGCTGACCTGTATCGCACGTGATACCAAGTTGGGTTCGGAAGAGATTACTGCGGATATCCCCAATGTAAGTGAAAGCGCACTGGGCAAGCTGGATGAATCAGGTATCGTCTATATCGGTGCCGAGGTGAAGCCAGGAGATATTCTTGTCGGTAAGGTAACACCAAAAGGCGAGACCCAGCTAACTCCAGAAGAGAAGCTACTGAGAGCCATCTTTGGTGATAAGGCCTCTGATGTTAAAGATACATCACTGCGCGTTTCATCAAGCACCTACGGTACCGTTATCGGTGTTCAAGTCTTCACTCGTGATGGTCTAGAAAAAGATTCACGTGCACAATCTATTGAAGATAGCGAGCTCGACCTGGTGCGCAAGGATCTTAAAGATCAGCAGCGCATCATGGAGGATGATGCCTTCTCTCGTGTGGCCAAGATGCTACAGGGTAAGGTTGCTCAGGGTGGACCTAACAAGCTAAGTGCTGGTGACAAGATCACCAAGGGCTATCTCGAAGATCTGGATCGTGAGAAGTGGTTTGAAATTCGTCTGAAAGATGATGATGCTAATGCATCTCTAGAGGCGATCTCCAAGCAGCTCAAAGATCAGAAGAAGAGCTTTGATGAGCAGTTTGAGATCAAAAAGCAGAAGCTGACTCAGGGCGATGATCTGGCTCCTGGCGTACTGAAGATGGTTAAGGTTTACCTTGCTGTTAAGCGTCGCATTCAGCCCGGAGATAAAATGGCGGGTCGCCACGGTAACAAAGGTGTTATCTCAATGATCGTCCCGGTTGAGGATATGCCTCACGACGAAAATGGTGAGCCGGTCGATATTCTGCTCAATCCACTGGGTGTACCATCGCGGATGAACGTTGGTCAGGTACTTGAGACTCATCTAGGCTGGGCCGCTAAAGG
>JAPHSO010000388.1 GCA_026193675.1 Gammaproteobacteria bacterium
ATTTGAACTCCACTATCAACCTCAACTCAGAGTAGAGGGGGGGGAATTGGCCGGGGCTGAGGCGCTGATCCGCTGGAACCATCCAACAAAGGGGCTGATCTCTCCTCTCGACTTTATCCCATTAGCGGAGGATACCGGGCTAATCGTGCCGATTGGCGAGTGGATTGTGCGCAGAGTTTGTCAGCAGATTGTTCAATGGGATCGTGAAGGTAACTATATCCCAAGAGTTTCCATCAATGTGGCCGGTCCACAGCTAGATCAGGATAACTTTGTCTCATACATGAAAGGTTGTCTTGATAGCTATGGTCTGAGCGCCTCCAGGTTGGAGGTTGAGATTACCGAGACCTACATCATGCAACAGGGAGATCGAGCCATAGATGCCCAGAATGGACTCAAGGAGTTGGGATTAGAGCTGGCCATTGATGATTTTGGAACAGGATACTCATCACTGGCCCATCTTAAACGTCTCCCCATCTCCACATTAAAGATAGATCGCTCTTTTGTATGTGATACACCGGATGATGCTAATGATGTGGCTATCGTAAAGGCCATTTTAGCAATGGCTGCAACATTACAGCTTACAGTTGTTGCAGAGGGTGTTGAGACACCTGAGCAACGTGAACTGCTTGAACAAAACGGCTGCGATATTTTGCAGGGTTACCTGTTTAGTCGACCACTACCGGCTCTAGAGTTCATTAGTTATGTGAACAGCCTGGATTAGGCTACGCTGTATCATGGCAAGTTTGTCCGGCGTTTCTGGCATGAATGTTGATTAATCATAAATAGTAGTGGATTAAAGTTGGTTATATGTCTATAGTGACGCCAGCTACAGATTTTGTAATTGGCAGTTCCAGCAGTTCCAATAGTTCCAGCAGTTCCATCAGGTCCCGCCAGTTCCATCAGGTTACTCCTCGATTCACCCCTTCATTACCTGTACGCACAACCCTACACATTAAATTTTAAAGGTAAAAATATCATGGCTACAGGTACTGTAAAATGGTTTAACGAAACCAAAGGTTTTGGTTTCATTTCTCAAGACGACGGTGGAGCAGACGTATTTGTTCACTTCAGCGCTATCCAAGGTTCAGGTTTCAAAAATCTGGCTGAAGGTCAGCCCGTCAGTTTCGACGTAGAAAATGGTCAAAAAGGCCCTCAGGCTAGCAACGTAGTCGTTCTATAACACGTTGTAAGCCCGGCCGGTCTGCCATGCACCATTGAGTGCATCCAAGACCTGCCATTGATTCGGGCCGGAGCTTCTTTCTTCAATTATGGAGAGAGTTAAGCCTCGGCCCGTTTCTCATTATTACTCCCCTTCGTTGTGACTACCGAGTTATGACGAATCTCTAATGTGTCCAGAACGGCCACAGCTCATCTACATAATCGGGAATAGGCCTATGAAAACGCTCTTCGTCGGTAGCATCGCACCGCAGGCAACAGAAAATGATATTAAGGAACTTTTTTCCGAGTACGGCACAGTTCGTAAGTTGGAGATGCCACGTGATATCTTCTCAGGTAAATGCAAAGGTTTTGCGTTTATTGATATGGAAGGACATGAAGCGCGCGCAGCAATGGCTGGCTTGAACGGAAAGTCGTTTATGGAAAACAATTTGAAAGTTCGTGACGAAAAACCAAAAATTGGTGGTAAAGGTCGTCGTAGATAGAGCCTCAGCTTCATCGCCGTCACACATTGATGGGCGAACCGCTAAGCAAAAAAAAGGGTAATTTGAATTACCCTTTTTTTTTGGATGGCCGTTCAACAAAGGACGGTTTTCATCTGCTAAAGATAAACAGCCCCGCAACAAAACTGGCAGCTCCTGCCATGTAACGAATGATGACACCATCTGACGCTGCGCCAGAAAAT
The DNA here is from genome assembly GCA_026193675.1 of Gammaproteobacteria bacterium. Lineage (GTDB taxonomy): Bacteria > Pseudomonadota > Gammaproteobacteria > Thiohalomonadales > Thiohalomonadaceae > JAOTST01. The sequence continues at coordinate 1,862 of JAPHSO010000388.1, forward strand.
GCCTCAGAGAGTTGTGAACCAACAGAACCTGACATCTGATATCCCCAAATAGCCAGACCGATGCCAACAACGATTAGTGTGATGCCGATTAATTTCATTGTGCTTTTTGAATTTCTCGCCATTTTCAATCTCTCGGAATAGTCAATAGTGATCATAATTCTATAGCAAATGAAGATGGTTATGGAAACCAAATTTAGGGGTGGCGTCAGATAAGTCCTAGTTGATTAGTATGGAATTAAGGGGTAAGGTGAAATTAGCAAAAAAAAATGTAGTAACAGGCTATAGTTCAAAACTTTGAGGGAATAAATCAGTAATCAATCACATCACTTAATTACAACTTCAATTTTCATGAGGAAATTATGGTTGAGAAGCAAGATGATCTAAGATTTGAAATGGCAAGATGCTGTAACAAATTGTTGAGCAATGAGGTTGCGCAATCTCTTCAAAATTTGGTTTTTGATATTATTCCTGCGCCTGTAGTCGTGCTGAAACGGAGTGGAGAGATCGTTTGCTTTAACCATGTGTGTGAGTTGTTAAGCGGCTATTCAAAACTTGAGGTTGTAGGCGCTAACATCTGGCAGTTATTGCAGCCGGAAAATGAGCATGCCAGAATGCAGTCACAGCTTGATTCGATTGAGCTTGAACAGCTTCCCATCAGTTATCAAAACCACTGGCTTACACGCAACGGTGAAACACTCACCATCAATTGGTCAAGTAACGTTTTGCTTAATAAGGATAACGAAATTGAGTATATCGTTGCCACCGGTGTCGATATTACCGAACTGAAACGATCCAATGAACGTGCTGAGATGCTTGAGCGGATCGTATCTGCTGCAAATGGACATCTCTCATTTATTGACACCAATTACATCTATCGGGCCGTCAACAAAGATTATCTTTTAGCTCATGATCTTGAGAATGAACAGATAGTTGGAATGCATGTTGCCGATCTTCTTGGTAAGCAGATCTTCAAGGAGATTAAGCCGCGAATTGAGCGTAGTCTTAATGGTGAGACTATCTCATATCAGGCCTGGTTTGATTTCAAAGGACAAGGGCGTCGACTGATGGATGTGAGCTACGCACCTGCAAAAGATCAGAATGGAGCAATTCTTGGTATTGTCGTCAACTCTAGAGATATCAGCGACCAGAGCTCAGCTGATGGTGAGCGATATTTGGCGCAGAAGGTGTTTCATAATGCTGGTGATGCCATCCTGATTACAGATAGTAGAGGGCTGATTATTGATGTGAATCCAGCTTTTAGTGAAATCACAGGTTATCCTCATGATGAGGTGATTGGGAAGAATCCCAATTTCGGAAAATCAGGGCGTCATGACGATGCCTTTTATAAAGAGATGTGGAATAGTCTGTTGCAGAACAGATGTTGGGAAGGGGAGATATGGGATCGGCGTAAAAATGGAGAGATCTACCCAAAGTGGCTGAAGATTAACGCAGTTACCGATACTACCGGGCAGATTAATCATTACGTGGGTGTCTTTTCAGACATTAGTGAGCGGAAAGCTGAGGCTGATGAGCTCCAACGCATGGCTCATCATGATCCGCTTACCGGATTACCCAACAGAACGCTTTTCTATGATCGACTTTCTCAAGCGATTATGCAGGCAAGACGCGATGATCGTCGCGTGGCGGTGATGTTTATCGACCTTGACCATTTCAAGAAGATCAACGATGAATATGGGCATGATATCGGCGATCAATTGTTGTGTAGGGCTGCAGAGCGTCTCTCAAGCTGTGTGCGCGAATCTGATACTGTTGCCAGAATGGGGGGAGATGAATTCACGGCAATCCTGACCGATGTTGGCAATTCTGCAACGGGAAAATTTGTCGCAAACAAGATGCTCTCATCAATGAAGGCACCAATTGTGATCGGTAATATTGATATTACGATTAGCTGTAGTATCGGGATATCAATCTTCCCTGACTGCTGTGCTACCGCTGAAGAGCTTATCAACTGTGCAGATAAAGCACTTTATGATACCAAGCATCGAGGACGAAATGGCTACACAATTTTTGTAGATCCCAGTGAGTCAGGACTTTAGGTTATCTATCTTGGTCTTAGACTACACTGAATCCTGTTTGCTCCATTTCAATAGGTATGATGAGGGGCAGCCCATTTTTACCGTTCCTGTAAATCAAGCTTTTATGAACCGGAATTTTTACCGGCATCAAAGGCCTTTTC